>DAOWLV010000054.1 GCA_030643455.1 Candidatus Krumholzibacteriia bacterium
ATGGTACCGACCAACGAGGCTCCACTGCGGCGAGTGGCGTGTATTTTTATGAAGCCCGCGCACTGGGGGATGTCCGGATTGGAAAGACGACCTTGCTGAAATAGATGCGGAAATAATAGCTGTCTGGACCCATCAAAAGGAGAGGGGCATGAAACGTATCCACATGGCAGGAACATTGTTCGCCATCCTGTTTATTCTCGCCCTGCCGGCCCAGGCCGGCGAAATGCCCAGGTATTCCCTCGGCGGCGATGTGGTCCACGGCGGAAGCCCGGACTTCGCCAAGGCCGGGGCCGATTCCATCAACCTGATGGCTTCCTCCAACGATCCGACCAACAACGCCGATCCCAGAGACGGTGGCCTCGAGCCATACTACGACGGCGACTTCGAGGACATATTCGGCAACCCGGACTGGAACGGGTGGACCCACCACGACATCACCAGACCCACAGAGACCCACTGGAATGTCAGCACCTACAACCAGCCCGATCCCGCCAACTACGCGGCTTGGTGCGGCGACATCAACTTTCCGCCTTGCGATGACACGGACCCGGAAGGTGGTTATGGCAACAACTGGCACGATGTGATCGAGTTTCGCCAGACCGTACCCTACCCCGATCTCGGCTCCACGGTGACCGTCACCGCCACCCTGATCAACGATTCCGAACCGTCATACGATTACACCTACCTGAGCTATCAATTCCAGGGTCAAAATTTCGCCGACATGCAGGCCTGGGACGGCGTCTTCACCGCGTCGGTCACCGGTTCGGTGAGCTACCTGCCCCAAGAGTACCTGGACGGTACGGACATTGCCGTTTTCTTCCGCTTCCAGTCCGAAGGTGGCTGGTCGGATGAGGACTGCAGCTGGCCGACCGCCGGTGGTTGCCAGATCGACGACATCGACGTCCACATCGTCAACGGCCCCTTCGACGCACACTTCTTCGAGGACTTCGAGCACGACGGTGACCCTTCGGACTTCGGTATCTGGAACGTGATTATTCCCACCGGGGTCGGCGACTTTGCCCGGATCTGGAGGAACCTGTTGGACGATGACCCCTGTGCCTCCAATTTCACGCCCCAGGTGGCCTTCATCGACGACGGGATCGTGGTGCCCGGCACCGGCGGCAGCGATTGCATCAACTGGTGCTACGGTCCCGGCGGTTACATCGTGACCACGACCGGTGGCCTGGCCGGGCCGGACTACCACATCCACAACGCCATCGAGTCGCCGGTCATGGCCTGGCCCTCACCGAAAGAAGGGGGCGGGCCCGATTACGACGGCATCATCCTCACCTTCGGGGTCTATCGCCACGAGGATCTGTCCGTCGACGCTCCCGGCATTTTCTACACCTGGGGTGTCCGCTCGGCTGATACCGATGACTCCGCCGGGAATGGCCGCCAGCTCATCACCCAGCAGCCCTGGCAGGACCGCAACTTCGTCTACTGGGGTGGACCGGGTTATATCCGCGATGGTGACGAAGTGACCGACCTTATGAGTCCCGGTCGGGACGAAGTCCAGGTGCAGCTGACAGTCTACGAGTTGGGTTGGGTCTGGGGCTGGTTGAGCAATGACGGTTACCCCGCTCCCTACTTCGACAACGTGACCGTCAAGGTCTTCCCTTACATCGGGCCGGGGATGTCCGCCCGCGAAATCGACCTGGCCCAGGATAATTTCCCCGAGAGGGGGACCATCGACTACGGCGATCTGGGTTCGCACCATGTCCGCTTCGACATGGCGAAAAATATCGCGCTGGCTTCGACACAGCGTAACGACCCGGGGGACACGCTGGTTGTTGAAATTGTTCCGGTCCGGGCCGGCGCCGACTTCGACGGTTATCCCCAACTGAACTACATCCTGGATCGCAACCCGATCTTCGATCCCTACCGTACGGCAGGTATGCCAGACCGGGGTTCGGTGACCGGTTGGCCGATCATAGGGTGCTGGTGGTACGGCGATTGGGCCTTCGACCTGCCCGACACGGGCTTCCTGTTCCCGGGTGATGTACTGCACTACTACATTTCCGCCACGGACGCCATCGGCGGTATTGGCGGCACCGACCCCCAGACTGCGCTGATGCCCCCTGATACCACCGGTTTCAGCACAGGCTTCGGTGATCCGATGGGTTACAACGCGACCTTCACGGTTCATGCCCTGCCGAGCATCGTTGACGACGGTTTCGATGGGTACGAACAGCCGGAAATCCTGTTCATCAACGATTTTGCCAACCGGGGCGGGGAGAATGAATGGTATACCGCCCTGAACAATATCGGTCTGCTGGTCGGTCACAACTACGACGTGTATTACGTCAACGGTCCCAGTTCGGGTGTCGGTAACGGCATCGGAGGTCGAGCCACGCACCTCACCCTGACTGGTTACGATGACATCCTCTACACCAGTGGTGACCTGGGTAGGCTCACCATCTCCAATGGAGATTACCAGAACGACGCCGGCGACGATGTGGGTGCCCTGACCAACTGGCTCGACCTCGACGACAGGGATATTTTTCTGACCGGCGACGGCCTTGCCAGCGATCTGATGCAGTCGGGCCCCGCCACAGCTGCTTTTGCCGAGAATTACATGGGGGTTGCCGTGACCACCTCCAACATCAGGCCCATCATCCAAAATCAAATGTCGCCGCTGGTGAATACAACCTACATCAGCAACCCCGCTGACCGGGTGTTTTACAGCCTCGACCGCTGGATCGCGTACGGCGGGTGTCCTGGGGTGAACGCCTTCGACGGAGTCCAGATCATTGGCAACGCGGTCCGTCTCGCTGAATTCCTGGGTCCCAATGGGGGGCCGGGCCAATATTCCTTCTCCGCGGTCACCCTGAACAGACGGGATTCCAGCCGGATCATCTCGATGCCCGTGGATTTCATGTCCATTTACACGGACCCCAACGCAGCCGGCCACATTCTGCCGGCTCGCACCAGATTGTTGAAAGACGTCCTGGAGTACTTCGGTCTCCCCATCTGGTATGATCCGACCGGTGTCGATCTACCAGGCATCACCTTCCAGACCAGCAACTACCCGAACCCCTTCAACCCGAGTACGACGATCAAGTACTCGTTGCCCACTGCGGGCCACCTGAAACTGAGCATCTTCAACGTACGGGGACAGCTGGTAAAAACCCTGATCGACGGTGCCCGTCCCGCCGGCGCCGACCAGACCATCATCTGGAATGGCACCGACAATCTGGGTTCGGCCGCTGCAAGTGGCATGTATTTCTTTGAGGCCCGCGCAGCGGGCGAGGTAAAAATCGGCAAAATGACCCTCTTGAAGTAATGGGGTTGGTGCCTACCCAAGACGGACGGTGTTCCGATTGTTTTGAATAATCCGCAGGGCCGAAGGCCTGAGGACATTTCAAAACAATCGGAACACCGTCCGTCTTGGGTACGCCCCACCGCCCCTTTGACTTTAAGAGGGCCGATTGCTAGCTTTCCCACCCCCGACATTGAGCCTGAATTGGGATTTCGGGCTGTTTTCCTGTTTCACCGCACCCGGCAGTGACCTGACCGGGCCAGATTCGTGCCGCCCTGCATGGCGGGGCAAAACATCGGAGGCGTTCATGCCTGCTAGAAACCGAATTTTGACCCTGGTCGCCGCCGCAGCCCTGTTGCTGGCCGCTTCCGGGGCGGTCGCCCAGACCTACCTCGATCTCGAGGGCCAGATCCAGGAGTTCACCCTTGAAAACGGGGTCCACTTCATCGTTCTGGAAAACCACGACGTCCCGGTGTTTTCCTTCCGCACCTTCGTGAACGTGGGCAGCGCCAACGAGGTCCGGGGCATCACCGGCCTTTCCCACATCCTGGAGCACATGGCCTTCAAGGGTACCTCGGAGATCGGCACCAACGACAAAAAGGCCGAAAAGAAAGCGATGGCGGTCGAAGATGAAACCTTCGCCGCACTCAAGGCCGAACGTCTGAAGGGCGCGGGCGCCGACACCACCAGGCTTGCGGAACTGGAGGCGGCTTTCACCGCAGCCAAGGATGCCGCCCGGGAATTCGTGGTGACCAACGAGTTCGGCCAGATCATCGAGAACAACGGCGGCCAGGGGCTGAACGCCTACACCAGCAGCGACGTGACGGTGTACCTCTACAACTTCCCCAGCAACCGTCTGGAACTGTGGGCCTACCTCGAGGGCTCCCGCATGTCCGACCCGGTTCTGCGCGAGTTCTACACGGAGAAGGATGGTCCGGTCACCGAAGAACGCCGCATGCGTACGGACAACAATCCCATCGGCCGGTTGATCGAGCAGTTCCAGAACCTGATGTTCATGGCCAACGGCTACCACCATTCGACCATCGGTTACATGTCCGACATCCAGAACATCAGCCGCGCCGACTGCAGGAAATACTTCGAGGAGAATTACGTCGGATCCAACATCGTGGTCTCGTTGGTGGGCGACGTGCAGTTCGACGAGGTCCAGAAGTATGCCAAGAAGTATTTCTCGGACATTCCCGCGGGCAACCCCCAGCCGGTGGAGACCTTGGAACCCGAGCAGCTGGGTGAAAAGCGCATGGTCCTGATGGACCCGTCGCAGCCCGTGTTTGTTGCCGGATACCACATTGAAAACGTCAACCATCCCGACTGGCCGGTTTACGAGGTCATTGCCGACGTGTTGGGCCAGGGCCGCACCAGCCGCCTGTACAAGAGCCTGGTCAAGGAACAGCAGATCGCCGTGCAGGCCATGACGTTCCCCGGTTTTCCGGGCCAGAAGTACCAGACGGGCCTGCTCTGCTTCGCCATTCCGGTCAAGGGCAAGACCGGTCAGGACATGGAAGAGGCCATCTTTACCGAAATCGACAAGATCGTGGCCGAAGGTATCACGGCCGAGGAACTCGAAGCCGTGAAGCAGCGCACGCGCGCCAACTTCATCCGCGGGCTGAGGGGCAACTCCGGCATGGCCAGCCAGCTGGCCTGGTACCAGACGTACACCGGGGACTGGCGCGGCCTGTTCAAGGAAGTCGAGCAGATCGAAGCTGTGACCCTCGAGGACGTCCAGCGGGTGGCGGGGGAGATCTTCGTCGAGACCAACCGCACCGTCGCCATCATCAAAACCGAAGAGGCCTCCTAGGGAGCTTCTGTCGCCCCGCCCGAGGTGGTGGGGTGCCGAAAGGAACGATCATGAAGCAGATGAACCGGTCAATGGTCACCATGCTCCTGGTGCTCGTGTTCGTCACGATGGCGGTTGCTCCCGTCAGCCTGGCGAAAAAGCCCTGGGAGAAGATCGAGATTCCCGAACTGAACGAAATTTCCATGCCCGCCTACGAAAGGGTGGAGCTGGAAAACAGCATGATCCTGTATCTGGCCGAAGATCACAAATTCCCCCTGGTCGAGCTGAGCGCGACCATCGACGTGGGCAGCATCTACGAACCGGCCGACAAGATCGGTCTGGCCGGCATGACCGGCACCGTCATGCGTTCGGGCGGCACCCAGACACGCAGCGGCGACGACATCGACGAACTCGTCGAATCCCGCGGACTGTCGGTGGAGACGTGGGTCGGCCAGTCCAGCGGCGGCGCCTACCTGTCGGCCATGAAGGAGGATACGGATCTAGGCCTGGAGTTGCTGGCCGACATCCTGCGATATCCCGCCTTCCCCGAGGACAAGATCAAGCTGGCCAAGGAGGAAGAGAAAGCATCCATCAGCCGGCGCAACGACGAACCGATGGGCATCGCCCGTCGCGAGGCCATGAAGGCCGTCTTCGGCGCCGACCATCCCATGGCCCGGCATGCCGAATACGCGACCATTGCCGCGGTGACCCACCAGGATATGGTCGATTTCCACGCCGACTGGTTTCATCCCGACCGCATGTACCTGGTCGTGATCGGAGATTTCGACAGCGAGGAGATGGTGGGCAAGATCGAAGCCGCGTTTGCCGGCTGGGAAAAGGCCACCGTGCCCCTGCCCGCGGATCCTGAAATTCCCGATTTTCCGCGCACGGTGAACATCGTGGACAAGGATGACCTGACCCAGAGCACCGTCTTCATGGGCCACAAGGGCATCCGCGCCGACAGTCCCTACTACGCGGGCGTTCAGGTGGGCAACCGGATCCTCGGCGGCGGTTTCGCGACGCGCCTGTTCAACGAGGTCCGCAGCCGCCAGGGCCTGGCCTACGCGGTGGGTAGCAGCAGTGGCACCGGGTTCCGCAATCCCGGCCTGTTTTTGGCCTTCACCATGACCAAGAGCGAAACCAGTGAGCACGCCACCGAGGCCGTGCTGGCCGAGATCCAGAAGATGATCACCGAACCGGTCACCGACGAGGAACTGGCGATCGCCAAGGACGGGATCCTCAATTCCGAGGTGTTCAGCTACGACACCAAGCGTGAGATCCTCGACCGCATGGTCATGTTCGAGCGTTACGGATACGAGGCCGACTTCCTGCAGAAGTACCAGGCCGAGGTCAAGGCCATGACCAAGGAACAGGTGCTCGAGGCCACCCAGGCCGTGTGGCATCCCGACCGGATGACCATCCTGGCCGTCGGCAACTACGCCGACTGGGACGGCGACTTCACCGTGTTCGGTCCGGTGACGATGGTGGACATCACCATTCCTGAACCGGCCATGGAAGTTCCGCTGGCCACCCCTGCCAGCCTCGAAGCGGGCCAGGCCCTGATGGCCTCCGCGGCCGATGCTGCCGGCGGGCAGGCCAAATTCGCGGGCATCAAGAGCTACAGTGAGACCATGGTGCTCGAAGCCAACATCCAGGGCATGGACATGACCTTCACCATTGAAAAGCAGGTCGTATTCCCGGACAAGGCCCACACCCTTCAGAAGACACCCTTCGGCAACATGACCAGCGTCATCAGCGGCGACACCGGCTGGTCCCTGGGCCCCATGGGCGACAAGGACATGGAAGCCGAGGAACTGGCCAGCGCCAAGGAGGAGTTGCAGACCGACATGCTGGGCATCCTGCGCAACCTGGACGCCTGGACCTTCCAGGCTCTCGATCCCCGGGAAGTCGAAGGCAAGATGTGCAACCCGGTCTACGCGACGGGGATTGGCGATGATTACCGGATCATCTACCTCGACCCGGAAAGCAACCAGGTCGTCATGGTCGAACAGCCCGGAGTTTCGCCCATGACCCAGGCCCCGGTCGTCCAGAAGGTGTACATCGACGAGTACATGGAAACCGACGGGTTCACCATGCCCCAGAAGATTCGCCTCACCTACGACGACGAGCTCTTCGGTACCGGCACCACGGAATCGTTCAAGGCCAACTTCGATGTGGACATGGGATTGTTCACCAGGTAGGAAAGCGGATTTCAATCCACAATCCGGACGATCTTCGACTGCGGTCGGGGATCGTCCGTTTTTTCATCGGAAATGCCGGGGGATGTTGACCAAAAAACCGTGAGGTGGTAAACTATTGCGGAAGGCAAAATTATATAGCTGCTTCACGGTCTACCCGAAAATGAAGATGAAAGTGCGCGAGCTTCGACATTACCGGGATCTGTCGCCAATGAAGCAGCTATGATAATATTATAGCACCTTTAATGCTGTTTTGGCCAGAAAAAATTTCTATTTGGTCATGCTGATTTCAATAATGAGCGAAATGTGTATCAATGGTGGTTAATTATTCGGTTTGATGGCGGGAATCATCGCATGATCAGATGCCCACAGGAACGAATAAAAAATCATCCCCAGGGGTATGTCTCCCGGTTGCGGTTCGATGCAACCTGACCCGCTGCGATTCGTAACACAGGAACGACTTTCGCACCCGGGCCGCTCGATCATGTTTTCCCCTGGCTGGAGGGCCTCCCATGCTGGAACTGATTATCCTCTTGTCGATCCTGATGGTGGCCTTGAGCGTCGGCATGCTCCTGTTGAAATTCGTTTTCGCCATGGTGCTGCTGCCGTTCAAGATCCTGTTTTTCCTGACCAAGGGTCTGCTGGCCCTGGTTTTTGTCGTTCCCCTCATGCTGATCCTGGGCACGGTATTCCTGGCCGTGATTCCGGTGGCGGCAATCGTCCTGTTCCTGCCGGTGATCGTGCTGGGCGGCCTGACCGTGAAAATGGTGGGCTTCTGAGGAAACACCGGCCTTTTTTCCTGACGGTCCTGATGGGACTGGCTTTGTTTTTCTCCCCTGGTGCCCCCGCGACGCCGGGGGTTTCTTTTGCCGGCTTCGACCCCGTGGAGGCCGATGTCCGCACCGTTGATTGGCCCACTATGCAGCGTCTGGTCCTGGAGGCCGGCCTGTTCCCGCCCGTGTACCGTCCGGTTTCCGAAGGCGAACTGGCCGATCTCCTGGAGAAGGCCCTGGGCGAGGCCATGTCCGGCGATGCGGTGGCCTTCCGGGATGACGAGGAACTCGCTCGTCTGCAGTGGTGGCTGGACCGCTACCGGCGGGGTGGGGGAGGCCACACCTGGCACGGTTGCGACTGCAAGGTCCACCCGCCCCAGTTGCGGCTGTCCGGACGAGCGGCCGCAGGATTCACCGATCTGGGTTCACCCCTGGACCGGGAAGCCGGCCTGGCCTGGTCGCCGGGCTGGAACGCGACCTTCGAACCGATCCTGGATTTTTCGGCAGGTCCCTGGTGGATATCCGCCACCGTTCGGTTGACGGGCCAGGTGGCCGCCGCTGGCGTCGATTTTTCCGGTCCGGGAGCAGACCAATCACCCCTGACATGGCCCGACTGGAGCATCCCCACGGGAAAAAGCCAGGTGCGCGACGCCCGTCTGCAGGGCGGCCGCTGGACCCTGGACGCTCCCCGCCTCGTTGCCGGCGTGAACTGGGGCCGCTGGAGTCTGAGTGCGGGATGGGCACCCCGCCGAACCGGACCCGGCCTGACTGGCGCCCTGGCGATGGACCAGTCCGGCATCTCTTTCCCGGCCGTTACGGCCCGGCGGATGGAACCCTTCGTCTGGGGTTCGGGATTCCTCAATTTCTTCGCACCCGACGAACTGCTGTTGACGACCGGCCGTCTCTCCGAGCGGTTGGTCCGCTACGGGGACGCCGAGGGCCTCTTGCACGAAAAGACCGATCATCCCTGGTTCTTCCAGTGGTTGATCGGATGGCGAGTCACCTCCTGGTTTCGGGCCACCTTCACCCATGTCGCCATGGCCGTGCCCCGCGAGGGCACCCTGTGGGGCGACATCCTGCAGATCAATTTCCCCATCAAGGGAACCACCTGGAGCGAGACCACCCACGGTCCGGTCACCGATCGCATCTTTTCGGCCCAGCTGGAAGGACGCTGGCGCCACGCACCCTGGCCGGTCCTGCCGTCGGCGGCCGGGCGTCTGTACTGGGATTACGCCGGCACCGATTTTTTGCCCAGCGGACCCGGCGGCGCGGTACCCCAGATTTCGGTGCCCGCTTCGGTGATCGGCGTCGAGATGGTCGGGCCGGTCTGGGACCTGGGCCTGGAATACACGGAGTTGGTGCACGAGGATGTGCTGTGGTACAGCAACAGCGGTTTTCCCGAGGGTTACAGCAACGAGGGATGGTTGCTGGGTCATACGCTGGGCGGCTCGGGCGAGTCCTTCTCCGGGCAGGTGCGGATCCGCCCGGGCGGCTGGGGCCTGGAACCGGGTCTGCGCGTCCGGCACGCGACCTGGGGCATGGAAAAGAGAACTCCCGGCACTGGGAAAATGAACACGGTGGCGCTGTCGGTGAGGAATCTGCCCTCAGCCTCGGTCGGGGAATCCTTGACCGAAGGGCCTCCGCCCAGCCCCCTGCTGTGGGAAATCACCTTGGAGTGGAATCAGGAAGAGGCGGATACCGGAGCCTTCACCGAAAACCCGCCGTCGGGATCCCGCGAGGAAAAGAACTGGTGGCGGGCCTACTTCAAACTCGGGATCTGAACCGGGTCAACCCCGCTTTTTCATGCTGATGGTCAGACGGAACGTGGCCACGGGTTCGTCGCCCAGCTTGTCCGGCACGGTGGCGACCACGTTCACCACATCCTCCTCGCGTTCCCCACTGGATTCGGCACGGTCCAGCAGGGCCTCAAGTTTACTACCGTCATGGCAGGAAAAGACCGTGGCTCCTTCGGCCCTCTTGTGGAAATCGGCGTGGAAATCCTTGAACAGGAAGGCCACCCTGGAACGACGGGCCCGGATCAGGTTCATGACGATCAGACCGCCGGCGAGATCCGCACCGATGCACAGGGCGCCGAAGTAAAGGGACCCGAGGTGGTTTTTCGCCAACCAGCTCAACGGGAGCCTGACCACGCAACTCTCCCGGTCGGCTTGCAGAAGGGTGGGGCGAACGATGGCGATCAGGGGGATCCTGGTGAGGGCGAACAAACGCAATGACCAGGTGGCTTTGAGCATGTTCCAGTCGGGCATGGATACTCTCCGGAGTCGAGATCGAGGTGACCGCCAGGGCTGTCCAGAGCGCGGTTCCGATTTTCTATTCTCCATGCTACACTGTTGATCTTGGAAATCATAACCAATTCAACAAGAGACAGACACCATGGGTAAACCTTGCTGCCGGAGGGACCACCATGTTCCATTCCAATCGCGTGTTTCCCGTTCTTGTCCTTATTGCCCTCTGTGGGCTGTTCCTCGTTTCCTGCAGCGATGATGATCCGGCCGAACCGCCCGGAGGCGGAGGCAATCCCGACACCACGGCTCCAGTGGTGGCGGGAATGGATCCATCTGCTGGCGATCCGTCCGTTGATGCCGACCAGGCAATCGAAATCCATTTTTCCGAAGCGATGGATACCGACTCCTCGACGGGCCAGGTGACCTTGTCCCCGGGGGCGATCACTTCGCTGACCTGGAAGCATGATGATCACACCCTGCGCATCGCCCACGATACCTGGGATGCGGGGGTGGAAGTTACCGTGACAGTCGGAACCGGATTGAAGGATGTGGCCGGCAACGCCCTGGAAAGTTCCCATGAGGCCAGGTTCCATGTCTTCACCGATCAGGTCCTGGCGGTGGGCAGCTTCCCCGAAGACGGCGCGACCGACGTCCTGGTCAACGGTCTGGTGAACATCCAGTTCA
>DAOWLV010000468.1 GCA_030643455.1 Candidatus Krumholzibacteriia bacterium
AAGGAAGGCATGGGCCTGTCCTACCATACTGACGCCTCTGCTCTTTCAGGGATTGGGCGTGTTGCAGGGGCGGATTCGGCCTTTGCCACCGCCGAAATATTCTGGATGGAATCGCTTCATGAAGATCATTCCAACTTCGGAGCCCTGTACAGCAACTGGGCTCTGGTGGTTTCCGAACTGGATGACATCCCACGGGCGGAAATTCTGCACCGCAAGGCCCTGGCCATCAAACGCAAGCTCAAGCACAACAAGGTGCAGATCGGTGTCTCACTGATCAATCTGGGTAACCTCCTGGTAGCGGACGGACGGCCCGAGGAAGGAATGCCAATGCTGCTGGAGGCGGTGGACATCAACCGGGAGGCCTTCGGGCAAACCCATTATTACGTGGCCGCCGCGGTGATCAACGTGGGGTCCGCGGAGATGGCCCTGGGAAATTACGCAGCCGCCGAGGAAAATTTCCGGCAAGGAGAGAGGATCTTCCGGGATATCTTCGGTGATGAACACGCCGCGGTCGCCATCGCCCACACCCGGCTCGGACAGGTGGCCCACCGGCGGGGCGATCTGGACCAGGCCGAACAGATCCTGCGGGAATCCATCGCCATTCATCGCCCCCTGCTACCCAGCCAGAAGCATCGTTTTGCCGAATGCCTTTTCGAGCTCGGGGAAGTTCTGAACAAGCAGGGCAAGCCAGGCGTCGCCGAAGCCCATCTCACGGAAGCCCTGGGGATCTTTGTGGAAACCAAGGGCGCCGATTCGAAATGGACCAGGGACACGCGGAATCTCCTGGCCGGTCTGTCGCAGTGACCATGCATGAGGCTTGACTGGATTTCGTTCCTGGCTGATCCTTCCAACCATCATGAGACCCTTTTGCCGGCATCACCCATTTAGTTGTTCTTCCATGGGCCGCCTTCTGTGCGGTTGCTTGTTCATCCTGCTTTTCTTGTTTCCGAGTCAAGCTGCGGCGGGCCTTCCCAAGACCGACGTCATCACCCTGATAAGCGGCGATGTCGTCACCTGCGAGATCAAGGAAATGGTCCGCGGCAAGGTGCGGGCCAAGACGGACTACATCGGCACCGTCTCAATCAAATGGGACAAGATCGCCCGCCTGGACAGTAAATACTGGTTCCTGGTCACCCTGCGCAGTGGGTCCCTGGTTTACGGCCAGTTGCCCGATTCCGGGGAGGATGGCGTTCTGGTGGTGGGATTCCAGGAAAAAATGACCACCGTGCCCATGAGCCAGGTCATCGAGATCGAGCCCATCCGCTACGATCTCTGGGACAGATTCGATATTTCCGTATCCATGGGCGTCAACTGGACCAAGGCCAGTGATGTCCTCCAATCCAACATCGACGCCAGCGCCAAGTACGGTGGCCGTTTGTATTCCTGGGGGATGGAAGTCACCTCCATGATCACGGACAAGGGGGATGGAGATATTACCCGCCGTAATGAGCTGGATATTTATCTCCAGCGGGAACTAAGCGGCAAACTGAACTGGACGGTCGACACCGGAACGTACCGCAACGATGAACTGGGCGTGCGTTTTCGCTTCAGCCTGGGAGCCAATCTGGGTTACTTCTTTTTTCGCACCAACCACCTCGAACTGAAAGCCCTGGGTGGCGCCAACGTCAACCGGGAGTGGGCCAGCCTCGACTCCGACCCCAGGAACAACGCCGAAGGGCGGGTGGGAACCAATTTCATCATTTTCTACCATGACTCCCCGAAAACCGACCTGACAGTCAAAGCGGACGCATATCCCAGTTTGACCGATGGCGACCGGTTCAGATTCGAAGGCAGCATTTCCGGGCGCCAGGAGATCGTCAAGGATCTGTTCGTCAAGCTGGAGTACTACGAAAGCCGTGACACCAATCCGCCGGCAGGGGCAATCTCCACGGAAGACCGGGGAATCATTTTTTCCATCGAGTGGACCAAGTAGTATTGGTTTAATCAACCGGCGGCTTCTAGCAACCGCTCCCTGACCAGGCGTAATACCGCCACCGCCTCGCGCACCTGCTCCGGGTGCAATCCGGCGGCCACCCGGTGCATGGCTTCACCCTCTCGTGCCATGACCCCCAGGATCGATTCTTCCCCCACGCGCGTCAACCCGACCAGACGGGACCGCTTGTGGGCGGGATTGTCGTGAAAGGTCACCAGTCCCCGCCTTTCAAGGGCGTTCACCGTGGTCTGGACATACTGGCGCGAAACCTCCCGTTTCCTGGCCAGCCGGGGTACCGTGCTCAAGCCGAGTTTGCGCAGACTCATCATCACGAGCCTTTCCTGGCCGGAAAGACCGTCCTTGGCCAGGATCTGGTCCGAGACCTCTTCCAGGTCGTGGAACAATCCCTGGGTTTCGGTGATGAGCTGGTTTAACTCCAGGATGGATTGGCGGCCGTCCTTGGCGGGTAAAGGGGCGTTCACGGTTTATCCTCCAGGTGATTGCCAACTATATTGTCACTTTGACATTTCTATTGTCATTCTGCATATGACAATTTAGTTGTCAAGCATCCCC
>DAOWLV010000106.1 GCA_030643455.1 Candidatus Krumholzibacteriia bacterium
GGCGCATCAATTCCACGATCAGGAAACTTCCCAGGGTCTTCATAACCTCCTCGCCGATGCCCGTGGCGCAGGCGGCGCCCACCTCGTTATCGACAAAAAGGGCCGCGCCGATGATGGGACTGTCGCCCACCCGGCCGTGCATCTTGTAGGCCAGGCCGCTGGTGGTGCAGCTGCCGGACAGGTTGCCCTCCTGGTCCAGAGCCAGCATGCTGATGGTGTCGTGGTTGGTCTGGCCTTCGGTGTGATCCTTGGGCGGCGACCATGGGTCGTACTCGGCAGTCTTGAGCCACTCCTGCCAGTCCGCGCGGGCCTTGTCGGTGAGAAGATCCACTTCATTGAAACCATTTTTCTTGGCGAACTGAAGGGCGCCCTCTCCAACGATCATGACGTGGGGGGTGTCTTCCATCACCCGGCGGGCCACGCTGATCGGGTGCATGATGTTCTGCAGGAAGGCCACCGAGCCGGCGTTGCCGGTTTCGTCCATGATGCAGGCGTCGAGGGTAACGTGGCCTTCACGGTCGGGACGTCCGCCGTAGCCCACGCTGGCGATTTTCGGGTCCGCTTCTACCACCCGCACCCCCTGTTCGCAAGCGTCCAGGGCGCGGCCCCCGTCCTTCAACACCTTCCAGGCCTCCTCGTTGGCCGGCAGGCCGTGGCGCCAGGTGCTGACCACCAGCGGACGGCCGTGCCCCTCGCCACCGGGGGGTACGATTTCGTCGACCAGGTTCAGGGCATTGGGGTCGTTCTGCGCGTGGGCCAGGTAGGCGGTGCCCAGGGACGCCAGGCCAATCCCGGTCCCGATAAGAAATTCTCGTCTTGAAGTCATGGGGATTCCTCCGGAGCGAGGGAATCAAAAGCGATCGCCACCGTGGCGATTTCGCAGGGGGCCAAAGGCACCTGAAGCCTCAGTCCGCCGTGGGTGACGGCGGGTTCGGCCCGGTCCATCCACAAGGGGCCTTCGAGAAGATTGGTCTTCTCGGCGTCCAGGACCGGGGTTTCGAAATGAAGGGTCTCGGTCACCTGGACGTCGGCCTGATTGTACATCCGGACGACCAGCAGGTCACCCCGTTCCGCTTTTTTGATGGCCGTGATCGCCACCCGCGGGTCGGTCTTGCGGACCAGGGAACCGCCGCCGGCAATCATCCCGTCGGACACGCCCTGGTGAGTCGGGGGAGGCACCCGGTAACGATCGCTTTCGCCTTTGACGTCTTCGGCGAAATGGTCGCCGGCAAACGGCATGACCGCGTAGCGGAACGTGTGCCGGCCGATGCACTGGGCGTCTGGAGTGTGCAGGGTCGGACCGGCGTTGGTGCTGCGGCGGGTGGGGAAATCGTCCCGCGACAGCCAATCCACGCTGCGCAGCAGGGTCAGGGCGTAGATGATCCCGCCGTCGTGGTCCGCGAAGGTCTGGAATTCCGGCAGACCACGGTTGAATACGGCAAGGCCGGCCTGTTTGTCGTGGAGAAACGAGAAGTCCTGCTGGGGCCAGGTGGGCGGGGCCGGTTGATCCCAGTCCTCGCCGCTTGGCCGAGTAACCGGACGGGTGTTCAGCATGAAGTGCCCGTCGGACACCACTTCGTCCACTTTGAGTCCGGTGGGAAACCAGGCCCTCAGACGATGGTCGAAGGCGCGGTTGTTGAAATCGGTTTCGATGTCCACCCGGGGCGAACCGGTCCGCAGCGTCAGGCGCACGGTGACGTCCGTCGGCGTGGTCCGGGGATGACGGCTCTTGCGGTCCCGTTCCACCGATCGGGGCAGGTCGAAACGGAAGGTCGTTTCGGCCGTGGCCGCCAGTTCGGACCGGCCGCCAATTTTCACCTTGCCCTCGCAGCCGCCGGCGAAAAACAGGCCGTTGATTTCCGCGGGGCAGTAATCGTACTCATCGCCGATGTCTTCCGCATCTTCGAGAAGGTTCAAGCCGGAATAGCTGCGGCCGGTGGCCTTGTCCTGGAGGTCGAAGGTGCCGTCGGGGTGGAGGGTGGCCCGCAGGTGCTGGTTCTCCAGCGAGGCGCCATCGGCGACTAGGCGTGATGAGACCGGGTCGGTTACCACGACCGCCGAAGTTTGTGGAGCATCATCGACCAGCCGGTACTGGACATGTCCCACCGCGGGCAGATTTCGGGCCAGGAACCGGATGTGCAGGAAGCAGTCCTTCGTGTCGATGTCCTTTTCGGTCCCGATGATGCGGTCGCCGAACCGCCGCAGGTAAGTGTCGAGCAGGTCCAGTTGATCCCCGCAGAAAAGCTCGGCGCGGTAGTCGATGCCCCAGAACCGCTCCAGAAACCGGCGTCCGATGATCTCGAACGGGACCGCCTGTCCCGCTTCATCAAGCAGGCGCAGGTTGTCCAGGTCGTACCCGAGCGGCTGCAGGATGACCAGCCGTTCCACCACCTCGTCCCGCACCAACGGCAGGGGGTTGGCCACGCCGATCACCGTGGCGCGATCGTCCTTTTCCTTTCCGGCAAACATCGGGGTCAGCCGGTTCATCAGGCGGGACAAGTACTGTTCACCTGTCTGCCGGACCGCGGCGAAACGGGTTTCCATGTCCTGGTGGACCGAGTCGGTGCTGCAGCCGCAGATCGAATCGTGGGGATGGTTGCGCAGGAGTTCCTTCCAGGCGGTGCCCAACAGCCCTCCTGGCCACGGCAGGCCGTGATGAAAGACCGCGGCGGCGGCCATTGGTTCGGCGTAACGGGTCAGCAGATTCTGGCATTCCTCGTTCTGCTGCTTCAGGGGCATGCGGGCCGACCAGACACCCGACAGGATCAGGTGATCACGTCCGCCCAGCAGTTCGCCGGTGACAAGCGGCCGGTCTTCATCGGGGATTTCCGCACGGACCGTCCGCAGGAAATCCACGAAGCTGCCGTGGGTGAATTCCGTGTCGGGCCAGGCCTCGCGCAAGGCCGCCAGCATCCCGCCGAAATCCTGCTGGGCAGGAAAATGATCGCATCCGTTGTTCAGCAACGCGGGATCCCAGCCGGACCGGCGGGACATCTTCTCGAATAGCTCCTTCACCTTGGCCACGGCCAGGACGGGGTCCGTCTTTCGCTGCGTGTGGGCATGCCAGATCTCGGCATGACCCAGTCCGGCGGCGTTGCAGTAGCCGTCGCACTGGTTGACCGCCAGCACCTCTGACCCGTCGGGAGCGGCCCAGCGGAAAATCCAGCCCGGATTATCCGGTTCGGCACCCATCCCCCTGGTGAAGATGAAGGAATCGAGGCCCGCCAGCTGGAGAATCTGGGGCATCTGGGCCAGGTGTCCGAAACTGTCGGGCATGTAGCCGACCCCCTGCACGCGCCGCAGGGGTGCGCCCCTGCGCCCGAACATCAGGTTGCGCGCGGTGGCTTCGCCACTGACCAGGAATTCATCGGGCAGGATGTACCAGGGCCCCACCGACAAACGCCCTTCGCGGACCAGCCGGTTGACGCGGTCCCGCTGGTGGGGCGCCACCTCCAGGTAGTCCTCGAGAACGGCGGTCTGGCCGTCGAGTACGAAATGCTTGAACTCGGGATCGTGGTCCAGGGTGTCCAGCACACCGTCGACCACTTCGACCAGGTTCACCCGGAAGCGGTGGAAGGTCAGGTACCATTCGCGGTCCCAGTGGGTGTGGGAAACCAGGAAGGCCTTGCGGGGTGATGGCGTCAACTCGATCTCCCTTACGTCGATTCACAGGCGGCAATGACCTCGGCCACCGTCGATACCGCCAAACCCACGACGGTATCCGCCGCACCGTAGTAGAGTCTCAACTCGCTCGAGGTGACCGCGAACCCTTCGTCGTCGGTTTCAGCGACGGTCAGGCCCGTCGGAAACACCACGTTGGGAACCTGGCCGGTCATTTCCCATGTCTCTCTCGGCTCCAGGAGGTTGTCCCGGGTCCTGGCCAGCACTCGCCGGGGATCTTCCAGGTCCAGCAGGACGGCCCCGGCCTGGTAGAGGTTGGCTCCCAGGAAGTGGGTGGCCACCCCATGGTAGATGTGTAGCCATCCTTCCCGGGTTTTCACGGGTGGGGGGCCCGAGCCGATCAGTTCATCCCAGTAGTGGGGCCTGCCGGTCATGACCGGGCCCAGTTCTTTCCAGTGGGCGAGATCATCGGAGGCCAAAAGGAGGATCCCTCTTCCGGTGCTTGGTCCGCCGCTCGACCTGCGGTCGTTGGGTCTGTCCAGCATCAGATAGCGGCCGTCGATCATGGTCGGGAACAGCACCCCGTTGCGGGTGTCCCGGTTGTCCGTGAAACCGATCAACTCCAGCTCGTTGAGACCCGCGAACCCCGCTTGGGGCTTCCCGACGGCCTGCCAGATGGCCAACCGGCAACCCTGATCAGTGTCCACGGCGGTAACGACGACCAGATTGTCGTCCAGGGCCGTGATCCGGGCGTCGTAGACGTGATGGATGACCAACTGGGCTCCGGTATCGGGATCGACCAGATTCTCGAGACCGGAATACTCCACCGGGCGCTTGGCCACCTTGAACGTGAACCCGTCCCCGCGGGCGGGGACGGTGAAGGTGCGCCGGCCCCGGGTCTGCACGCGCAGCAGCAGAAAGGTCTTTCCGTTGTGCTGCACCGCCCCGGGGTTGAACACGCTGCTGGGATCGATGACGTGCGGGGACATCACGGGAACATCCTCGCGGGAAAGTAGGGGGCCGCCACCGTGCCTCTTGAAAATCATGGGGTCCTTTCCAGCCGGCCGTCCTGGTCGACGGTCGCGGTTCCGTGTGGTGTGACAAGGCGGACCGTGAAACCGTCCGCGCAGGTTTCCATGGACAGGGTCCACCGGTCCGGAAGCTTGGCGGATGAATGGCCGAGTTCCTGAAGCGACGAAGCGAACCGCCCATGATCCTCGCGCCACTGCTTCTGCAGGTAATAAACGGGCATCAGCGAGGCCGCCGCCATGATGGCCTCGTGTTCGGGGGATGTGTCGAACTCCAGGTCCTGGTTCGTGACGAACATCACCTCGCCCCACATTTCCGGATAGTGCATGGCGATCAGACCCTGGGGGGACCAGACCCAGTTGTGTTCGGGCAGGGGATCACCGGTGTCCGGATCGGTCAATTTTTCATAACGACCGTCTCGCGTCCGCGTTTCCCACTGGACGCGGGAAAAATTGACGCGCCAGATGTCTCCAGGCGCAGGTGGTGCGGGCCGGCCCGCGGCCTGGGCCAGAACTTCCCAGGGAAAGGCGATCTCGACGGACCATCCTTCATCGACATCGCCCGGGTCGTTCAAGGTGCCTGACACCTGCACGGCAGTCCGCAATCCCTGGATGTCCCAGGCGTTCACCGCCGGTCCGCCATCCCGGTAGGGTGTGATCAGCATCAGGTCCCACTCGGTGCCCAGGGCGTTGATCTCCAGCTCATAGTACAGATGGTTGTCGCCGTCGGGGTCGATGAAGACCTCGAAGTCGTTTTCGTGGTAGATGACCGCGTCCCGGTGCTCGAGGGTGGCCCAGACGTGGGGCTCTTCCATTTGGGCAGCAACATAGAAGTAGTTGTCATCCCACAACATGCGCACCGAGGTGCGGTGGGCCGGCACCGGGCTGTCGGACCCTTCGATATCGATAAAATCCTCGGTCCAGGCGGCCGCCGCCCAGGCTTGCTCATCGAGCTTGCCGTCAATGGCAACCGGACCATCGGCGCGCCGGCAGACATACCGGCGAGGGGCAAACTCGAGGTCGGGGAATTCGAAGCCGAAGGATATGGTCACCGGTATGCAAGCAAGACAGAATAAAACCAGGACCGCTTGACTGAAAAAGCGGCGCAGGAAAATATCTGGCCACAGGTATGATGACATCAGGTGGAAACCCCGCCGAAAAAACCGAATCAGGATCGGAACGAGGGCAGATGTTACCACAACCCGCGGCTAGGGCAACGGATCCTTGCGGATTGGGCCGCACCGATGGGGCACGATGGCCAGACCCACGATTTCCCCCCGCACCGGCAGGCGAACCAGGAAATCCACCTCGACCGGGGCCCCCTTCTCCTGCGATCCGAGAGCGAGGGTGGAATGTGGGGGTGGGCGGCAGCCCTCGGGAATGCGGCGGTCTACCAGCAGGTAACCCTGGTCATGGACGACGGTGGTGCCACCGGTGGTCATGACGGTCACCTCGAGGGCTCCCGGCGCCAGGGTGAGACAAATCCCCGCATCGAGGCGGGCGGTGAACCGGTAGTAACCGTTGCCCGACCGGTCAGCCAGCAACGCCGGGGGAACGTGTTTCCGCCGAGCCACGCTCTTGATGATCTGAGGGTCTCGGCGGGAGAAACCCTGGCTCTTGAGTTGATCCAGCTCTGCTCCGACCCGTTCGAGCAGCAAACGGGATCCCGCCAGCAGCTGGAATCCATTCCCGCTGAATTGCGCCTGGCCGCAAACCGGTCTCGGATTGGCAAGGGGATAGTTCCCCGCCACATGGCTGCACCCAGCGGAGGAAATGGCGAAGGCCATGACCAGGGAAGCAACCGGCAACAGCATCGGCCAACGCGGCCCGGATATCCTTGATGATGTCATGGTGAAAATCTCCCGAATGGCTGGAAGGACATGATCGGGAGGGAATTCAATTTTGTTTCAGCAAGGAGGGTTCCAGCCCGGAAACCTGTTGCGTTTAATGAGTTATTGGGAAAGCGACACCGGAAATGCGTCTCCTGCGGGTGACACAAAATCCCATGATGATCAGGCGGGCGAATAAGGAATTCTCTTGAATTAACCTCCAATAAATGTAAAGATACAGCCCTGATGGAATCAGTATCACGAGTCGCGCATTATTCTTGACCGGATGCGGATAATCTTATTCGAATCCTTGAATGGGGGAGGACGTAACAATGAAAAACAGGATAATTATCGGATTGGCCCTGCTGACCTTGGTGTTTGGAGCCCAGGTAGCCCTGGCGGATTGTTTCATCGGTGGGACCATCACCGCCGGCGAAAACCCGGATCCCGAAGGCCTCATGTGGATGTACACCTGGGAGCTCACTTGGGACACGGGCAACACCTACTCCCTGAGCCACGCCAACCTGCTCATGGATTCGGGTCTGGGTACCTGCATGTGCACCGATTTCATGGATGCCCTGAGCTGGGATGATCCGATCGGAAGTTCCGATGGATATCCCATGCCTTGCACCGTGTATTACCAGGGATTCCTGGAGTGCGAGGGTGATCCCAGTATCCCCGACGTGACCGGATATCTGCTGAAGTTCGAGCCGATATACGACGAGTTCTGTGAACCCGGTCCGACCGGCACAGCCACGTTCACCTTCTACTCGGATCTGCCGCCTTCTCCCATCGACGAGGAGACCCTCTCGAGCGTGGACAAGAATGGCCAGGAGTTCTGCTATGGCAGCCTGGAGGGCGAATTCCCCACCATGGCCTGTGATCCTGTGATCAACAAGGAGTCCAGCTGGGGTAAAGTGAAGGGTATGTTCCGGTAGGACTCGGAGATTTTGCACGGTTCAATGAAAAAGCGCCCGGGAATCATCCCGGGCGCTTTTTTGATATCGTTTGTCTGCCGAAACCCCAATCCCGCAGAAATCAGAATCCTTTGCCCGCCGCCTTGACGTTGGCCGCGTTGTCCGCTGAACAAGGGGTCACTCCGTAGACCATGTCGCATTCGGGGCAGGCGGCTTCGAAGTTGATCATCTGGAAGGTGTGCTCACATTCGGAACAGGTGATCTCCAGGGGAAAGGGCATGGGCATCTTGTGAAAGCCCATCATCCTGACCTTGTTGACGACCATCTGTCCGTCGGCGCTGGGCCCGGTGCATCCGTCGTGCATTTCGGCTCCTGGGTTGGGGGGGGCGTGGCTTAATGTATCACGAAATACGTCATTTCCACCCGGTTTTGCAAGACCAAATTGGTCGTGATTTTGGTCAACGGCACACGATTTCATCGGCAAACAGCCAGCAGGGCTTCCCCCGGCCGGGATGCCAATCCGGGCAGACTCCGGGACTGATCCCGTGAATCCTGACAAATCGCACCGCGGATCCGTCCAGGTCCACGGCAAACTCGTAAATCAGTTTGTCCTGCTTCCTGTCCGGCACCTCGTGGGAAATGATGCCGGTTTTGCGCCAGCTGTTTCCATCGGACGATACGGAAAAGCGGACTTCCCGCGGCAGAAGGATCCAGGAGTTGACGTCCTGGAGAAACCTGACCGACACCCTTTCCAGTTTTCGCGGACGGCCCAGATCCACCGTGGCGTCAAGGTCGTCGCCTTCGAACCCGGTCCAGAGTCCGTCCTGGAAGTACCTCGAACCGTGCAGGCCGTTCACCAATCCGGCAGGTCCGCCGCCGGGATACCGTTCACCTGGATCATGGACAAAATCGATGTCCGCTCCGACCGCGGTGTGACTGTTGATCTCGAGCAACCCAGGGGCGCCGTAAGGTCGGTCGTCGATGAACAGACCGGCCAAAACCAGCCAGGATGTTCCCGTTCGGCCGGCCGAGGGGATTTCCAGGATTTCAGGCGTGATGTCGTCGCCTGGCGTGATCCGGAGCAAACCTTGGTCCTCGGGCAATAAATCGGGCTGGAATGAAGATGGCAGAGGTGACTCCAGGATGAGATACCTCGTGGCCAGATCCCGGTCTTTCAGCGCCATTGTAACCCTCGGGTCAAGGGTGATATCCACCCGGTGGGTGTTCAGGGCAGAGTCATGATGCCCAGTGACCACCACCGGACGAGCCGCCACGCCGGACCTGACGCCGAGGTGATCCAGCACCGGTCCATGACCATCGAGACGGTCCAGGAAAGCGGCGAAATCCCTCTCCTGCGCGCCCGTCCACAGGGCCTCGGCCATGGCGGTCAGGCGGGGAAATAGCATGAGGTCAACTCGTGACTGCGGGATGTATTCGGTCCACAGGTTCATCTGCCCGCCAAGGATGTGGCCGGCTTCGGCCTTTTTCAAACC
>DAOWLV010000084.1 GCA_030643455.1 Candidatus Krumholzibacteriia bacterium
GGGATCTTCTCCAACGACACGACCCAGGACCTGGCCCGGATCGGCCTGGCCCGGTTCGCCAATCAGGAGGGGCTGCACCGTGTGGCCAACAACACGTACAGGATCAGCGGCAATTCCGGCCTGCCACTGGAGACCTTCGCGGGCGAGGGTAACGGAGTTTCAATCCTCTCTGGAGCACTGGAAAACAGCAATGTGGACCTGGCCAAGGAGTTCACGGACCTGATCGTGGCCCAGCGCGCCTTTCAGGCCAACAGCCGGGTAATCACAACCGCTGACCAGGTGATGCAGGAACTAATCAACATGGTGGGTTGAACCCACCAGGACTGGTTCACGGGCGCAAGGAGCTAAAGTTCATGATCAAAGTCACGAAACTAAATGGGAACGAACTGGTGGTGAACGCGGATCTTATCGAGTTCATCGAAAGCACGCCCGACACCTTGATCAGCCTGACCACCGGTCGCAAGATCATGGTCCTGGAGGAGCTTGATGAAGTGATCCGCCTGGCGGTGGGTTATCGGGCCAAGGCGAGGATCTACCCGGTGCCGACCGGAGGGACCGGATCGGTGTTCGAGGGATGACGGGTAATCCGGAATCCCTGGGCGGCCTCTTGAGGAGCAACCTGGGAGACAGGCTGTGGACATAGCAACCATCATCGGCCTTGCCGCCGCCTTCGGACTGGTGGGGTGGTCCATCCAGGCCGGCGGCAACCTGGCGGGGTTCATAAATCCGACCGCCGCCGCCATCGTCCTGGGCGGGACCTTCGGCTCGCTTCTGGTCCACTTCCCCATGTCACGTCTCATCGGGCTATTCGGCATCCTCAGGAAGACCCTGGTCTACGCCCAGCCCCAACCGGACGCCGTCATCGCCAAGATGGTCAAGTACGCGGAGCGTGCCCGCCGGGAGGGAATGTTGGCCCTGGAGGACGACTCGGAAACCGAATCCGACGAGTTCCTCCGGAAAGGCCTGCGTCTGGCCGTCGACGGCACGGATCCCCAGTTGTTGGAAAAAATTCTGCAGACAGATGTCCACCAGATCGAGCTCCGTCATTTCGAAGGGGCTCGAATCCTGGCGGCCGGAGGCACCTTCGCCCCGGCCTTCGGCATGATCGGAACGCTCATCGGTCTGGTCACCATGTTGTCCACACTCTCGGATCCGTCCAAGATCGGCGCGGGCATGGCCACCGCCCTGGTCACCACCTTCTACGGGGCCGTGCTGGCCAACGCCCTGTTCCTGCCCCTGGCGGGCAAGCTGGAAACCCGTTCACGCGAGGAGATCCTGAACAAGGAAATGGTCATCGACGGCATCATGGCCATTCAGAGTGGGGATTCCCCGCGGATCGTCGAGGAAAAACTCAAGTCCTACCTTTCCCCGTCCCTCCGCCGTAAGGTCGAAAACGCCAAGGAGAAGGCCGCCTGACATGAGCTCGTGGAAAAGGGACCTCATCATAAGGCGAAAGGTTGACGGGTGGGTCATGACCTACGCGGACATGATGAGCCTGCTGCTGACCTTTTTCATCCTGATCGTTTCATTTTCCTCGCTTCAGCAATCGAAATTCAAGCAAGCAGCGCAGTCACTGCAGGAGGCCTTTGGCATCCTTGAGTATCAGGATTCGATGATCGAATTCAGAAACCCGGTATATCCGGAATGGCAGGAAAATTCCACCGATTCCGATGTATTGTACGAAATGCAAGAGATTGAACAGGTCATCCTGGAGAACGGACTCGACCAGGAAATCCAGGTCGAGTTCCAGGAAAAAGGGGTCCTGTTCCGGATCCAGGCGCCGTTCCTTTTCGGCTCGGGAATGGCCAGTCTCCGCGAAGAACCAAGGAAGATCCTGGATGAGCTTTCCATTCTGTTCCGGAAGTTTCCCTACCTGGTCCGTATCGAAGGTCATACCGACAGCATGCCCATCAATTCGGTCCGTTACCCGTCCAACTGGGAGCTCTCGGCAGCCCGCGCGGTGACCGTGGCACGATATTTTCAAGGGTTGGGTTTGCCGCCAGAGAGGATCGCGGCCACCGGATACGGGGAATACCAACCCATCGCCGACAACGCCACCGTCCAGGGGCGGGATAAGAACCGACGGGTGGAGATATTCCTGGAATTGGACAAGAGGGATCTGCCACGGGCCAATGAGCTGCCCTTCGACGATTCACTCTTCGAGGGAGTGGGGTCCCGGGACTCCGGGCCGGCAAGCGGATGAAAATGGGCCGGTGCGGTTGATAATCCACCTGGCGCAGAACCTTTGAGCAGGTTGGCGACCAGGATCGAGAACGGAGAAGGAGCATGAGCATGGTGGACAGATCAAAACCGTCTCAGGGTGAATATGAGCAGGGAGCCAAAAAAGGCCCACTGGAGAACAAGGCGGTGCTTTTGGGCATCATCGTCATCGTGCAGGCACTGGTAGCCATCGGCCTCACCCAGTATGTCCTGATTCCAAAGCTTACCGTCCAGCAGGCGACCACCGGAGGCGGGGGCATCTCTGAAATCACCGCGGAAGTGCCTCAGCGAGGGGTCATGGTGGGTCTTGATGACATCATCGTCACGCTGGCCGGGGATTCACGCAGGCCCCATTACCTCCGCATCAACATCAATCTCGAGGTCAAGGACAAGTACACCTCGGAAACCGTCAAGATGCGGCTTCCCCAGATGCGGGACGCGGTGATCATGACCCTTTCTGATAAATCGGTGGAGGATCTCAGTCGGCCCGGAGGGAAGATGAACCTGCGAGCGGAGATCTTCCGCCGGTTGGACGAAAGCATTCCCGGCGGGAAATTGATGAACGTCTATTTTTCGGACCTGGTCATCCAGTAACCTGACAAAGGGGATACCGTGGCGCCAGTCGACCTTGAAAACACCACCAGCGACACCGACCAGGATCACGACCCGGATCTGGAAGCGGCCATCGTGGCGGCCGAAGATCTCACCGGCAGGGTTGACAGCGGCCTGGAAATCGATTTCGAGGATGTCCTCAATGCCACATCCGAGGATGAGGACCTGGGCGACGATCCTGTCAAATACGATTTTCACCGTCCCCATCACATTTCCCGTCCGTTCCAGGAGAACCTTCAGGCCGTGGCTGACTATTTCGCCAAGAACGGAACCATCGAATTCACCAGCCGGATGCGGATGGCGACGGACGTTGAATACCTGGGACTCCACCAGTGTACGTATGCCGAATTCGTGCGGGATCTTCCCCGTCCGACCTGTGCCGCCATGGTCGACCTGCCGCCCCTGAAAGGGCCCTCTCTGCTGCATCTGGACCTTGGTCTCTGTTTCGTGTTCATGAAAAAGCTGCTCGGTGGCGTGCCCGATCCGGAATTCACGACCCGTGATTTTACAGAGATCGAACGTGGCATCGCCACTAATCTGGTGGAGCGGTTCCTGCAGATGTTCAGGAAGGCCTTATCCAAGATCGTGCCCGTTGAGTCCAAGCTGTCCGGTCTGGAAAACAACCCCCATTACCTGAGTGGTATTTCCGAAGCTTCTTCGCTTTTGATCCTGAAGTTCCGGATCAAGCTGGACACCGCAGAGGGTCCCTTCCAGGTGGCCATGCCATTGTCGGCTTTTGGACCTGTGCGCGAAATCTTTGATCCCAGTGACGCCAAGGAGTCCCGTAACTCCGAAGAGCTCAAGGGTGACAGGCGAAAGATCCTTGAAATGGTGCAGGGAAGTGGAAGTGATCTCATTGTCCAGTTGGGCCAAATCGAGACCAACCTCGAGAATATTCTCAATCTTTCCACAGGAGACGTGCTCGACCTGTCGCAGAAGGTTGAGGAACCCTTGAAGATACAGATCGCGGGCCAGGACGCCTGGCTTGGTGAAGCGGGCCGGGTCGGCAATCAGCGGGCCATCAAATTGATCCAGCAGTTGACCAAGGAGTGAGCGGCATGAACAGCGATGAATTCTATCCGACCCCACAGGATCCCAGTGAGTTCGAGGTTTCGACCGCTGATGATTCGACATCCACGGGTACTGCTGTCCTCGAGGATGAATCGTCTTCCATCATTCAGGACCTCGAAACCGATGTCTCCGACACGACCAACCTCGACCTTCTCCTCGATGTAAATCTCCAGGTGACGGTGGAACTGGGCAGGGCGGGGTTGAAGTTCCGTGAAGTGCTCAATCTGGCTCCCAGTTCGGTGATCGAACTGGACAGGCAGACCAGTGAACCGGTGGACATCCTTGTCAATGGATCACTGCTGGCAACGGGCGAAGTCGTGGTCGTTGACGACCACTTCGCGGTGCGAATCACCAAACTGTTGAACCGGGTCGAGAGGCTCAAGAAGGTCTTGTGATGATCGCCACTACCACATTCCTGGGGGCGATTGGCAGCGGCGCATTCGTGGCCGACAGCGGGATTTCCTGGTGGCAGACCGTGGGTGGTCTGGTCGCTGTCTTCGGCCTGCTTTTGCTCAGCATGAAGCTGTTGGGCAAATGGAACCGGCGGTCCTCTGGATCCGACTCATCGCTTCTGACAGTCTGGCACCTGGGACCGAAGCGGGAAATCCAGGTTCTGCGACTCGGAGACCAGGTCCACTACATCTACCGTCATGACGGATCCATGGTGGTCCTGCAGACCGAACCGCTGGTGGAATTCGAAAGCAAACGCGCCGACCAGGGGTCCGCATCTTCCAGGGCCAACTGGAGAGAGTCCATGACCCGCTCCCTGCCTTTCTGGAATGGGCAGGATGAACCTTTCTTGAAGACCGATGATCCCCGAGTCGGCACAGCGTCAGGCTGATCCGGACCTGGCCAGTTTCTGGCCGAATCCCTTTCAAAACAAAAATTCCATGTGCCGCATGCCGAACCGTCAGAGTGAAACACTCGCCGGGGGACTTTTTGTGCCCTGTAAATAAATAACTTACATGACAAGAAGTTGAACGTCCCGGTAATCGCTCGTGGCACGTCCATTGCCTTTCCTTTGGGAACCATCTTGCGCCGAAGTGGCGCCGTTGAACCCATCAGGAAGCCGGACATGGTCTTTAAGTTCAAAAATACCTTCATCGGGCATCATTCGGGAACCCTTGTTGTCCTGGTCTGTCTGTTTGTTCTGCTGGTGGGGGCGTTTCCGGTTCAAGGACAGGATGAGCCTGCCGTACCGGGTCTCGCCGAGGCCACTGGAAGCGACATCGAACCGGTCGCACCGGTGATGACCCTGACACTGGAAGGGGTCCAGGGCCCCCAGTCCATGGATTCCGCCCTGAAGATCGTCCTGTTGATGACCGTTTTATCGTTGGCGCCTGCCATCCTCATTCTCATGACGAGTTTCACCCGCATCGTCATCGTTCTCGGTTTCCTGAGGCAGGCCATAGGCGCCAGCCAGGCGCCCAACAACCAGATCATCATCGGCCTGGCCCTGTTCCTGACCCTGGTGGTCATGTCCCCGGTTCTGCATCAGATGAACCAGGATGCAATCCAGCCCTTCATGAACGAAGAGATGAGCCAGGGGGAGGCCTTCGCCAAGGTCCAGGTTCCGTTGAAGACTTTCATGCTCAGCCAGGTACGGGAAAAGGACGTGGCTCTGTTCCTGGACCTGACCAGTTCCGAAGTTCCCGACACTCCGGAAGACCTGCCCATGCTGGTGGTCATCCCCAGTTTTGTCCTGAGTGAGTTGAAGACCGCGTTCCAGATGGGATTCGTGCTTTTCATCCCCTTCTTGATCATCGACATGGTGGTGGCGTCGGTCCTGATGTCCATGGGCATGATGATGTTGCCGCCGGTGCTGATCAGTCTCCCTTTCAAGATCCTTCTCTTCGTGCTCGTCGACGGATGGTTCCTGGTGGTCAAGTCGTTGGTCCAGGCCTTCCAGTAAGCCGGAAAGGAAACAAGTCATGACACCCGAAACCGTGATCGAAATCGGACAGTACGCCATGCGGACGACGGTCTTGGTGGCCGGTCCCATGCTGGTCGCGGGCATGGTCGTGGGTCTGGCCATCAGCATATTCCAGGCGGCAACCCAGATAAACGAGATGACCATGACTTTCGTGCCCAAGATCCTGACGGTTTTCCTGGTCCTGATCCTGACCTTGCCCTGGGCCATCAGTCAGATGACCGGATTCACCGAGGCCATGTTCAACCGCATCGCCAATATGTAGGAGACCAGGTGCAATTCGAACTCGACATCACGCTTCTGGCCATGACGGCAGCTCTGGCCGTCCGTTTCGGCGTTCTTGCCGCTACCTTGCCGTTGCTGGACATTCGGAGCGTGCCACCTCTTTGGCGTGTGGCATTGGCGGTCAGCTTCGCCGCTGCCCTGGCGCCGGGCATTGTCAAAGCCCTGCCACAGGCGAACGTCTCGTTGGCCTGGCCGTCCCTTGTGATGGAGGCCGTCCGGTCGCTCGTTGTGGGGGCCCTGTTGGGCTTTACCATCAATCTCGTATTCACGGCCGTGCGCTACGCGGGGTCGATCGTGGGGATGCAGATCGGGTTCTCCATCGTCAACTCGTACGACCCCATGAGCAATTCCCAGGTTTCGGTCATCTCACAGCTCTATTACCTGCTGGCTGTCCTGCTCTTTTTCGTCACCGGGGCCCACCAGATCCTGGTGGCTGCCATGTTCCAGTCCTGCCTGATGGTGCCGCCGTTTGCCGCCGGTGATCCGGTGGGAGGTGCCTGGTACCTGCTGCGTGAGTTCGGGACCGTGTTCACCCTGGGTCTGAAGATTGCCGCTCCCGTCGTGATCGTTCTGCTTCTGGTCAGTGCGTCGATGGGGGTCGTCGTGAAGACCGTACCCCAGCTCAATGTCCTGGTTGTCGGCTTTCCCATCAAGATCGGAGTGGGTCTGATCGCCGTGGGACTTTCACTCGTCTATTTCAGGGAAGTGACCACCACGGTCATGACCGGCATGCAGGACAGTTTGGCCGAAATGCTTTTGGCCATGCATTAGGGATTCCGGGCCTGAATCCGGGACATGAATGACCCATGGGAACGACAAACCGCCAGGAGGTGAATGATGGCCGAACAGAGCAGTGCCGAAAGAACGGAAAAAGCGACAGTCAAAAGGCGCGAACAGGCGCGGGACAGAGGCCAGGTGGCCCGCAGCAGCGAGGTGACCAGCGCCGTCCTTCTGGTGGCAGGCACCCTCGTCCTGGTGGCCGGTGCCGGTCATTTCACCAAAGTCCTGGGCCGCAACACCTCCTATCTGTTGTCCCAGGCCCACAAACTCGATCCCGGCAACCAGTTCGCCATCAACGAAATGGTGTCCGGGAATCTGGAAGTCCTGTTGGCCGCCCTGGCCCCGCTGTTGCTTGTCGTCCTTCTGGCCGCGGTGGGGGCGAACGTGATGCAGGTCGGTTTCCACGTGAGCTCGAAAGCCATCGCCTTCAGGACCGAAAAACTCAATCCGCTGACCGGTATGAAACGGTTCTTCCAGAAGACGACCTACTTCGAAATGGGCAAACACTTCCTGAAGATCCTGATCATCGGGGCGCTGGCCTGGGTAACCATACGGGGAATGATGGGGTCACTGATCGCTTCAGCCGTCCTGCCGCTGCCCGAGATCGTGGCCCTGGCCCGGACCAGCTTCACGGAACTCATGATCAAGCTCCTTCTCTTCATGGCTGTCCTGGCCCTGATCGACTGGTTCTGGCAGAAAAATCGTCATGAAGAAAACCTGAAGATGACCAGGCATGAAGTGAAGAAGGAGAACAAGGACATCGAAGGTGATCCCCAGATCAAGGCGAGGGTCCGAGGGCTGCAACTGGAAATGGCCCGCAAGCGGATGATGGCCGACGTACCCACAGCCGACGTGGTGGTGACCAATCCCACCCACTATGCGGTGGCCCTGAAATATGTCCCGGAATCCGCAGCCCCCATGGTGGTGGCCAAAGGCAAGGACCACATGGCGATGCTTATCAGGCAGGTGGCCCGCAAGGCGCGGGTGCCGATCATCGAAAACAGGCCGCTGGCACGTTCGCTGCACAAACAGGTCGACGTCGGGGCCGGCATTCCGGAAGCCCTGTTCCAGGCGGTGGCCGAAATCCTGGCCTACGTGTACCGCCTCCAGAAAGCCTGACCACTTGAAGTCGGACAAGGAGTCTGAAGTTTGAAAGAGGATCAAGTCATCAACCGGGATCTCTTGCTTTCCAACAGCAACGTGCTGAGTGCCGTGGCGGTCCTGATCATCATGGGGGTCATGGTGGTGCCGGTACCGCCAATCCTCCTGGACCTCATGCTGACCTTCAGCATCGCTTTTTCGATGACGGTCCTGATGGTTGCTCTTTACATCAAACAGCCCCTTCAGTTCAGCGCCTTTCCTTCCTTGTTGTTGATCCTCACCCTGATGCGTCTGTCACTGAACGTGGCTTCGACGAGGTTGATCCTGAGCAAAGGATCTGCAGGACAGGTGATTCAGAGTTTCGGCGATTTCGTGGTCGGGGGGAACTACGTCATCGGTGTGATCGTGTTCTCCATCCTGGTCATCATCAATTTCATGGTCATCACCAAGGGGTCCGGCCGCATCGCCGAGGTGGCGGCCCGGTTCACCCTGGATGCCATGCCCGGCAAGCAGATGGCCATCGACGCCGATCTGAATGCAGGGCTGATCAATGAGAAACAGGCCAGATCCCGCAGGCTTGAAATTTCCCAGGAAGCCGAATTTTTCGGAGCCATGGACGGCGCGAGCAAGTTCGTCAAGGGCGACGCCATCGCGGGGATCATCATCACGGTGATCAACATCGGGGCGGGTTTTGTCATCGGGATGATCCAGATGGGTCTTCCGGCGAGTGAAGCCCTCAGCCGTTTCACGGTCCTGACCGTCGGTGACGGCCTTGTCAGCCAGATTCCCGCACTGCTGGTGTCAACCAGCGCGGGTCTGGTGGTCACCCGTTCCAGTGGTTCACTGAACCTCGGACAGGCTTTGACCCTTCAGATTTTCCGTCAGCGGAAGCCGTTGTTTCTCTCCTCCGGAGCAATGTTTGTCCTGGCCTTGATTCCGGGACTGCCCACCGCTCCATTCATGTTCCTGGCTGTCACTACGGCCTTGGCCGGATTCTTCATCGGCCGCCGGGTATCCCAATACGACGAATATCAGACCCGGTCCGAGGAACAGGAACAGATGGTTCAGGAACAGCAGGATGAAGAGCCTGAAGGCTTCCGCACGGAAGATCTTTTTGTCCTGGATCGTCTCGAACTTGAAATCGGATACGGCCTGATTCCCCTGGTGGACGATTCCCGGGGTGGAGATCTGCTGCAGCGGGTCGGGAACATCCGCCGACAGGTAGGTTCCGAGCTTGGAATCTTCATCCACCCGATCAGGGTGAGGGACAACCTCCAGCTGGGCGCCCAGCAGTACGTCATCCGACTCAAGGGTGTTGAGATTACCAGGGCCGAATTGATGCCGGACCGCCTCTTGGCCATGAGCACCAGGCCGGACACCGGTCATATCGAGGGGACCGTCACGACCGAACCCGCCTTCGGTTTACCCGCGGTCTGGATTGGAAAGGACCAGAGGGCCAAGGCCGAAACAGAAGGATTCACGGTGGTCGAACCCACCGCCGTACTGGCCACCCATCTTTCCGAACTGATCCGGGCACACGCCGACGAATTGCTTAGTAGGCAAGACGTCAAGGATATGTGTGAATCCATCAGGGAATTCGCTCCTTCCCTGGTCGAGGATCTTATCCCGGACAAGGTACCGGTCAATACCCTGCACAACGTCCTGCGGGCCCTGCTCCACGAACGTATCCCCGTGCGTGACATCGTGACCATCCTGGAAACACTTGCCAATTTCGGCAGCGCAGGTCTCGGAACCGACTATCTGGTGGGCAA
>DAOWLV010000248.1 GCA_030643455.1 Candidatus Krumholzibacteriia bacterium
AGGCCCGAAAAGGAAACGCCGTCCTGGCTGGAGACCGTGTCGAAGACATGAAGGGTCACCGGTCCGGCAATCAGATCCCGGCCGCGTTTGCTCCACCAGTACGGGACACCCTGATGCCACACGGTGATGATGTACTTGCCCTTTTCCAGGATGGGTACGCCCGGCGCACTGAAGGTGGAACCGGAAGGCTGGAAATCCGCCACGTTGTTCCGGCGGGCGGTCACGTAATCGATCGTCATGCGGGATGCGGCTGCGCCTTCGCCCGAGGTGGCGTTGATGATCTCGAACTCCAGATCCCGGGGCTGGCCATTTGCGGTCTGCGCAAAACAGGGCAGAGCTCCGGCCAACAGGAGTATCACGGTCAAGGTGGCACACGCGGTTGTTCCGCCCTGGTGGGTCCATTTGATTCCTGTCTTCATCATTCCCTCCCTGGTCGTCATGCAGGATGCCTCAGTTGGCAGCTTGAGTTCCCAACGGTCTTCCGGTAGATTTGCCGCAGGGCACGGATTCCGGCCCCATAAAAACCGTTCGGTCGATTATAGTTATCCTGGCCATTTGTTCAACAGTGGGTTGTCACCACTGAAATGGCCACGAAATTCCAGGAGTTGTCCGAGGGTTCACCGCAAATTCCGGGCCGTCAGCCAAAGGACCAGCCAGACGTGAATTTCCGCCCCGATTGTCTTCACTTCCGCGGCCACGTGCCCTGTGCTCCCCACAAGGAAAGGGGAGTCCATTGCGACGGATGCGCGGAGTATCGCCAGCGTGCCGGCCGGATCCTGATCATCAAACTCGGGGCCGCCGGCGACGTGATCCGCACCACGCCCCTGCTGACGCCCTTGCGCGGTGAGTTTCCCGACCATCTGGTGACCTGGGTGACGGATTTCCCGGAGCTGCTGCCCGCGGTGGTGGATGACCCGGTCCCGCTGGACCCTGCCACTTCGGTCTGGTTGCGGCAGACATCCTTCGACGTGGTGATCAACCTGGACAAGGACCGGCAGGCCTGCGCCCTGGCCCGTGAAATTTCCGCAGGCCGCCGGATCGGTTTCACGCTGGGCGATGATGGTATCTGTCGCCCGGTGACCGAGGGGGTCACCGCCGCGATGGCGGCGGCGGCCGAGGCCAAGTTCATGACCGGTCTTTTCGACGATGTGAACCAGGCCTGCACTCTGAGTTATCTCCAGGAGATCTTCGCCATCTGCGGATATGAATTCCAGGGCGAACCCTACCTGCTGGACCGGCCGGCGAACGTTCCCGACTTCGACCTTCCGACCGGAACCGCGACTGTCGGACTGAACACCGGGTGCGGCGGCCGCTGGACCAGCCGCCTGTGGCCGGAAAAGTACTGGGCGGAACTGGCGGAGTCCCTGCAAAAGGCGGGTCACGGGGTCGTTCTGTTGGGTGGTCCCCTGGAGGACGAAAAAAATCGGCGTCTGGCGGACAGCACGGGGGCCTGTTATCCCGGCCATTTCAATCTTGAAACCTTCATCGGCCTGATGGATCGTTGCGACCTGGTGGTCACGGCGGTGACCATGGCCATGCACATCGCCCTGGGCCTGGAAAAGAAACTGGTCCTGTTCAACAACATCTTCAATCCCCATGAATTCGAATTGTACGGGCGCGGGCGTATCGTGGCCCCGCGGCAGGATTGTACCTGTTTCTTCCAGCCTCGTTGCAGCAATGAAACCTTCTGCATGGAAACCCTGGAGGTCGGCGCGGTGCTGGCCGCGGTGGATGATCTGCTGGGGAAGCCGTGAAGCTGGCCTTCCTGGGCCCGGCGGCCCCTTTCCGGGGCGGAATCGTGACCTATTACGGGATGCTGGCCCGGGTTCTGGAGGATCGCGGGCACCATGTATTCTGGGCGTCTTTCAGGAAACAATACCCCGGGTTTCTTTTTCCCGGCAGTGAGCAGGAAGGTGCCACCGCGCCCTGGCTGGACCACGCCAACAATCCGCGTTTCGTGCCCTGGTCCCCGGTGAGCTGGTGGCGGACCAGCAGCGATCTGAAACGGCAGGCGCCACGGGCGGTGGTCATCAAGTTCTGGATCCCGTTTTTTGCCCCCGGATTCTTCGGGGTGACCTGGCTGCTGCGCCGCCGCACCGAAGTCAGGATCATCTACCTGCTGGACAACGTCATTCCCCACGAGAAGTACCCCCTGGGGCGGTTCTTGACCCGGCTGGCCCTGAAGCAGGGCCACGGTTTCATCGCCCAGAGCGATCAGGTCAGGCAGGATCTTTTCACCGTGCTGCCGGACACCGATCCCTCCACGGTGATCACCACGCCGCATCCGGTCTACGATTTCGGCAAGCCCGGCCGTCCCCGCAAAACCGCTTCCGAAGCACGAGACGCCCTTGGACTTCCGGCGGCGGCTCGGCTGGTTTTGTTTTTCGGGTTCATCAAGCCCTACAAAGGTGTTGTGCACTTGATCGATGCGGCGGCGGACCTGAAGACTCGTTTTGGTGACGGGATCCAGGTGTTGATCGTGGGGGACATCTACGGGGAAAAGCAGCCCTATCTCGACCGCATCGCTGCCTCAGGCGCGCAGCAAATCATCCAGCTGGTGGACGGCTTTGTCCCCGACGAGATCGTGGAAGACTACTTCCTGGCGGCGGACCTGGCGGTTCTGCCTTACGTTTCGGCCACGCAGAGCGGGATCGTCCAGATCGCCTACAATTACGATCTTCCTGTGGTGACCACGAACGTGGGCGGGCTGCCCGAGGTGGTCCTGGACGGTGAGACCGGTTTCATCGTGCCGCCCGAGGACCCGTCGGCCCTGGCCGCCGCGGTTGTTCGCTTTTTCGACGAGGACCGGGCCGCGGACTTCGCCGCTCAGGTTGCGGCCGAAAAAGAGAAATACTCCTGGGACCGGATGGCCGAGGCGGTCGAAAGTCTGGCCTCCGAACGAACGGAAGATTCATGAATCAACGCCTCACCCTGAAGGGTCTGGTCGAAAAGTTGGCCACCGGCGCCATTGTACCGCTGAACGCGGACGAGTGGGCCGGCGTGGCGGAGCATTTCCCTCTGGTGGACGACATCGACACTTTCATGTCGGGCAGGATCCTGTTGGTCAGACGACCGGTCCCGACGGGTAAGAAGCTGGGTTGGGCGATCATCGAAGATCCCGAGCCCAACCAAAAGGTGATTCGGCCCCTGAAGAACGAAAAAGAGGCCCGGGCGCTGATCGCCGAACGCCTGGCTTCCTACGAACGGATGTGGGACGGCTGCGGTGCCTGTAAACCGGATTATTTAAAATGACCGGGAGTCGGTTTTGGTACATGTGAACACGGGATTGGACAGGTTGGTCGCCGAGGGTTTCGCCAGGTTGAAGGGCCGGCGTGTCGGTCTGCTCGTGCATCCGGCTTCGGTGGACCAGAGGATGCGGCCGATCGTGGAGCTGGTCAGGGAATCCGGCGCGGTGGATCTGAAAGCACTGTTCGGTCCCCAGCATGGAATCGGTGGCCAGACCCAGGACAACATGATCGAATGGGAAGGATTCACTGACGGCGACACCGGTCTGCCGGTCCATTCCCTCTACGGAAAACACCGCAAACCAACCGGCGCGATGCTCGAGGATCTTGATGTTCTGGTCATCGACCTGCAGGACGTGGGGGCCCGCTACTACACCTTCATCTGGACCATGTTGCTTTGCCTGGAGGCCTGCGCCGAACGGGGGATCCAGGTCATGGTCCTGGACCGGCCGAATCCCATTGGCGGGAAGCTCACCGAGGGCACGGTGCTGGACCCGGAGTTTCGTTCCTTTGTCGGGCTGGCGCCCATTCCCATGCGGCACGGAATGACGGCCGGGGAACTGGCCCAGTTTTTTGTCCACTGGCTTGGGCTCGATCTCGATCTGGAAGTTGTCTGGATGGACGGCTGGAAGCGGGACATGAATTTCGCGGGCACCGGCCTGCCCTGGGTCATGCCTTCGCCCAACATGCCGACGGTGGCTACCGCGCAGGTCTACCCGGGCGGCTGCCTGCTGGAAGGGACGACCCTGTCCGAAGGTAGGGGCACGACCCGGCCCTTCGAGATCTTCGGCGCTCCTTATGTCGATCCCGAGAAGCTGGCCGGTGCTCTGAGGGATTGGAGCCTACCGGGCTGCCGTTTCCGGCCCCTTCAATTCGAACCCACCTTCCACAAGTACGCCGGTGAAGTCTGCGGAGGGGTGCAGGTGCACGTGACGGATCCTGGCGCCTTCGAGGCGGTCACCACGTACACGGCGGCGATCTCGGCGATTTTCAGCCACTGGCCGGACAAATTCGCCTGGAAACAGCCTCCCTACGAATACGAGACCGAAAAACTGCCCATCGACATCCTGGCCGGCGGCGAAACCTGGCGGACCGGGGTGGAGGCGGGTCTTTCCCCCTGGCGGATGAAGACCGACTGGCTCGAACAGCTGAAGGCCTTTGCCGAGTTGACCGCGGAGTTCCGGCGTTATGAGTGATGGTTCCGCCCGCACAGGCCGTGGTCCCTTGCGCGGCATGATCCTGGGCGCGGGTTACGGCACACGCCTGGCCCCGGTGACCGATCACGTCCCCAAGCCCCTTCTCAATATCGCCGGCCGGCCCCTGCTGGACCATGTGATCGCCGGTCTGGACCGCGCCGGTGTCGTGGACATCGGTATCAACACCCACCATCTCGGGGCCATGGTGGCGGATTATATCGAGGGCCGCGCGGACCGGGAGCGTTTCACCCTGTTTCCTGAAAATGAGAGCCTCGGCACGGGCGGTGCCCTGGACGGGGCCCGGGATTTCCTGGCTGGTTCGGATAATTTCCTGCTGCACAACGGCGATGTCCTGTGCAAGGTGGACCTTGAAAAGCTGGTTGCCGAACATCTGAGAACCGGGGAACTGGCCACTTTGTTGCTCGTGGACTGGCCGGCGGTCAATTCGGTCATCATGGCCGATGATGGAAAGATCGTCAGCATCGCCGGGCGGCCTTTCGTGGCTGCCGCCTCCGGTGCACGAAACTTGACCTACACGGGCATTGGTGTTTTTTCCTCGGCACTTCTGGCGGACATCGGCCCTGGCTTCTCTTCCCTGATCGATCCCCTGGTGAGGGCGGTGGAGTCGGACGCAACCAGTGTGAGGGGGTATGCTCCGGACCGCATCGACTGGAGTGATCTGGGAACCCTGGCCCGTTATCTGGCGGCCCAGGAAGATCGTGGGGTGGAAGAACCTGCCTCCGGGTTTTCCGGCATGGACCTGGACCGCATCACCGATCACGGATCGGACCGGAGGTTCTGGAGGATGGCCGTGGGGGATTGGTCGGCCGTGGCCATGATCAGCCCGCCAGAGGACGAGGAGTTTGAGAGATTCACGGAGATCGCGGGGTTTCTTGCCAGCCGGAACCTGGGCGGGCCCGCCCTGCTGTCCGTTGCCGAGGCGGACCATGCGGTCCTGATGGAGGATCTGGGACCGGGCAGCCTTCTTTCCCTGGTTCAAGGCGAAGGCCCTGATTCCGAGCGGGTCGCCGATGCGTACCGGCGGACGGTGGACCATTTG
>DAOWLV010000121.1 GCA_030643455.1 Candidatus Krumholzibacteriia bacterium
CAGACCATCACCTCGGCGATGTCGCTGGTGGCGGCCGTGCGGGTGGAGTTGATCAGGTTGATCGCTGCATCCGAGCTGGGCCGGTCGCTGCTGCGCTGACTGCCGACCATGACGATGGGCACGGGGGAGTCCTGCAGCATGAAACTGAGAGCGGCGGCCGTGTGATGCATGGTGTCGGTGCCGTGACCGACCACGATCCCGGCCACACCTTTTTCTATTTCCGCGGCAATGGCCTCGGCGGTGCCGATCCATTCGTTCGGGCCCATGTTTTCGCTGAACACCCCGTACAGCTTTTCGGTCTCCATGTTACAGATGTCAGCCAGTTCGGGCACCGATCCGTAGAGTTCGCCGGGGCTGAAGGCGGGGATCACGGCGCCGGTCCGGTAATCAAGGCGGCTGGCGATGGTGCCGCCGGTTCCGAACAGTTTCACGCGGGGCTTTTTGGGGTCGAAGGGGAATTCCTTCTCCGGGATCTGGTAGTTGGCCACCTTGCGCCCGGTGACGTCGATCTTTTCGATGGTATCGTGCCTGACGCCGATGTTGTAACCGGTAACCAGCTTGAGAACCACGTGATCGGCGTCGGCGGTTTCGCTGCGGGGCAGGATCAGCCCGGAAAAATCGCCGCCGGTGGTGTGCAGGGTGACCTGGCTCCACACAGGGGCCTGGTTGGCCTGAAGCACGTCCAGGGTGGGCGAACGGTAACCCTTGAAATCTTCGTTGGTGCTGCTCACGCCAGTTCCTCCTTCACCCAGGTGCGGACCGTCCGGCCGGGAATCCGTCCCCGCAGTTCAGTCATCACGTGACCCATGACGAACAGCTCCCGCGGATTGCCCTCGGATGGCCCGTCCTGGGGCAGCCGGTCCAACGCCTCGTTGAAAATCTCCCGGGCCCGGCTTTCGGCCAGCCGCCGGACGATGTCATTTTCACTGTTCCAGACGGCCTCGGGAATGATGGTTCCAGCCTGGATCATTTGCAGGGTTTCGTCCCACCAATCGCCCGCGGCAGGCAGGCTGGCCGGTCGGGGATAGGAACGGTCCAGGGGCAGGGAAGCCAATCCCGCCGGATCCAGGCCTTCAGGGCCATCGAGTTTTTTTGCCAGATGGACAAACAGGCCCCAGGCACGGTGGCGGCTCAGGCGGTCCGCCAGATCCTCGCCCACACCCACCTCCAGCAGCTGTGCCTTGCGCTCCCAGGGCGTTTGGGGCAGGGAATCCCGGATCGCCTGGACACGATCGTCAGCCAGTGGAATGGGGGGCAGGTCCGTGTCGGGATACATGCGGTCGGCCCCGGGCAGGATGCGTTCGAATCCGTTGGTCCCGTCGTCCAGCGCCTGCCGGGTTTCAGAGGGAATCCCCTCGGTGGCTTCCCGGGCGCGGATGGCCACCTCGCTCACGGCGGTCTCCACGTCCTGCCGCCGACCCCACACCACGACCACAGGAACGTCCGGGCTGACCTTGCAGATCTTGCTCACTCGGTCCCATTCGCCGCTCGAAAGGGTGGGCACATCCTGGGTGGACAGGGCCAGGTTCGGCAGATCGTCGATGCAGGCGATGACCCGGATCCGGTCGCTGAATTCCTTCAGGAACGATGTGCGCGGCTGGGTATGGGCTTCGAGAAGGCCCTGAAAGCCGGGCAGCGGGATGGCCATGACATTGGCGCCCTTGTCGATGGCCTTCTGGATGAACTTGCACCCGGTGCCGCGCACGATGGCGGTCACGTCGAAACCCTGATCGCTGATGTCGGCCGCGGCCACGCCCCGCCGGGCCAGTTCATTTTTGATGCCCACCAGTGAGCGTTGCCGGAGTGCCTCGTTGTGGGTCAGCCGGGGAATGGCGCGCAGGCTGGACACACCCTTGATCTCGATGCGCGTGCCCCCGGTTACCGAGACGTTGACGTCCTGGCGGGCCGCCCCGCTGCCGGTGCGGACCATCCCGCTGGCCCGGCACAGATGGCGGATGATCTGCCCCACGGCCATGGCCTCATCGGGTGTCTTCATGTCAGGGTCGGTGACGGTTTCGATCAGCGGCATGCCCAAACGGTCGGTGCGGTAGGTCCGCAGATGGCCCTTGTCGCTGACCTCGCGGCAGGAATCCTCTTCGATACTCAGCTGGCGGATGTGGACGGTGCGCGCGCCGAAGGGAATGTCGCCGTCGGTCCCGATGATGGCCGTGCGCTGGAACCCCGTGGGAATACTGCCGTCCAGGTATTGCTTGCGGGTGATGTGAACCTCGCCCACCACGTTGCAACCGAGCATCATCGTGATGGCAATGCTGCGGTCCAGGGCCTCGTCGTTCATCTCGAACGGGGGGGCATCATCCATTTCGTAGGTACAGACGGTATCACGGTTGAGAAGATAGACGATTTCCTTGCGGGTCTTGAACTCCATCAGGGCGGTGCCGTCGTATTCGCCCATTTCCGAAAGGGTGGGACGCATATGGCGCAGGATTTCGGCGTGATGTGTAATATTGTCGTACTGACCTGCCGGGCAGCGGCAGAAGAGTTTCTTGCCGGTCATGAGTTGTTGGTGCACTTCGAGGCCGCACATGAAACCGATCTCGGCGTAACCGGCGTCGGTCATTTGCCCGAACAGGGGCAGGGGCTTGAGAAGCCAGGGATCGGAGATGGCGAATTTGCTGTCCATTTTCACATCCAGTGCTGAATCCCACGAAAACCTATTTGGTGGCGCCGGCTGCCAGTACCCTTCCGGAAGCTGCAAAGATAGAAAGTTGCCGTAAAAAGCTCCAGCAAATGTTGGCCGCAAAACAGGTCGGGAATCATCTGCATAATCGCTTGACGTTGAAGGTCAACGAGTCTATTGTAAAGCTGTGAAAACCGTAACAGAATACTGGGACATCGGGAAAAATCGGTTAAAGTATTAACATCCAGTGAGAGGGTCTGGTTTTGGCGAAGAACAGAAAAAGTTGTGAAGTGCCCGATGCCACCATCCATCGCCTCCCTCTCTACCTGGAAAAGCTCAAATTGCTGCAGGCCATCGGGGTGGAGGATGTCTCCAGCAGGCAGTTGGCGGAATCCCTGGATATCAAGGCCAGCCAGTTGCGGCATGATTTCCATTATTTCGGCGGGTTCAGCCGCCCAGGTCGGCCCTACCAGGTCGCCAAGCTTGTTCCGGCCCTCGAACAGATCATCGGGATCGCGGAACCCGTGCCGACGGCCATCATCGGCGCCGGTCACCTGGGCCAGGCCCTGGCCAATTACCAGAACCTGGATGTCCAGGGGTTTCCCGTGCGCGGCATCTTCGATACAAATCCCAAGCTGATCGGTGTTGAGATGCGCGGACAGCCCGTTCGCGACATGGACGAACTGGAAAAGGTCATCAGGGAAGAAAAAATTAAGATTGCCATCCTGACCGTGCCTGCTGCCCAGGCCCAGACCGTGGCGAACCGTCTGGTCGAGGCCGGCATCATCGGCATCTTCAATTTCGCTCCGGCCGATCTGAAGGTCCCCGAGGGAGTCGCGGTGCGGAACGAACGCCTGGCCGTCGGCATCATGTCGCTGAGCTTCAAGGTGAAATGTATCCTGCAGAGCCAGGAAGAGGATATCACCGAGGTATAAACAAGGTCTTTTACCAGCGAATCAGATTGGCTCCCCAGGTAAACCCGGATCCGAAAGCCACCGTTACCAGAAGGTCGCCTCTTTTCAGGCGGCCTTCTTTTTCCGCCTCGGCCATGGCGATGGGGATGGTAGCAGCGGTGGTATTGCCGTATTTGGCGATGTTGGAGAACATCCGCTCGGGAGGTACCCCCATCCTGGCTCCGACCGCGTCGGTGATGCGCTGGTTCGCCTGGTGGGGAATGACCAGGTCGACGTCCGCCAGGTCGGCCTTACCCTTTTCCAGCACTTCCTTGATGGCCTCGCAGAAGCGTCGTGTTGCGTGTTTGAAGACCATGGGGCCGTTCATGGTGGGGTAATGCCGGCCCTGGGCAATCAATTCCGTGCTGATGCGGTCCTTGATGGTGGACATGGGGGCTTCGCCGAATAGATCCCGGGCGAACCGGCCCTGGCTGTGCAGCACCGAGGCGATGATACCCCGATCATCTTCGGTGGCCTGGACGATGGCGGCGCCGGCTCCGTCACCGAACAGAACGGCCATGTCACGGCCGCCATCGGTCAGGTTCAGGGCGGTGGACTGGATCTCCTGACCGACGACCAGGATGGTCCGGGCGGTGCCGGCCTGGATGAATCCGTCGGCCGCCGCCAAGGCGTAGATGAACCCGGTACACTGGTTGCGGATGTCCATGGCGCCGACCGTGTTCAGGTCCAGCAGGTCCTCTATGAAAACACCGTTGCCCGGAAAGACAACGTCGGAACTCAGCGTGGCGTAGAGGATCAGATCGATGTCATTCTTGTCTATGCCCGCTTCCTCGATGGCTATGCGTGCTGCCGCGGCGCCCATTTCCGCACCGGTCTCCACCGTCACGCCCTCGTCGTCCTGCTCGATCCACCGGCGTTCCTTGATGCCGGAGCGTTCCGTGATCCACTCGTCGGAAGTGTCTATCCACTGGGTGAGATCTTCGTTCGTGATGACCCGTGAAGGGACATACATTCCGGTTCCGATGATGGCTGCGTGGGTCATGGTCCTGCTCCGTTCATATGATTACCTAGCGATGCGCAGGAATGGCTCCTGGCATGCTTTTCCTGTTCTGCCGGATGAAGGCTTCTGCTTCGGTCCGGGATTTGAAGTACCCGATCCTGACCCGAAAGATGAGAGAATTGTCCGCGGTGTTGCCCGTCTTGATCCGGGCGTCGAAGCCCAGCTTTTTCAGCCTGTTGGCTTCCTTGTTTGCATTATCCACCTTCCCGAAGGACCCGACCTGGACCAGGTAGGGTCCGTTGGTAGACGGCATGATGAATACGGGCGCAGGCTTCGGCCTGGTGTTTGTCGGTTTGGAAGTGGTGGTTTTCTTGACCGCTGGTTTGGCAGGAGTGGTTTTTTCAGTCGGCCCGGATTCACCGGTGGGTTTTTCCGGAGTCAGGGTGGTGATCTGGTCACTGATGTCCACGTCCCCGGACCGCGGCCCGTTCTGGTCCTGAAGGGTGGCTCCCTCCTGGTCGGCGGTGACGACTGACTGGTATTCCCCTATTCCCGTGGGCATCTGGCCACCCTGTTCCCGGAAGATCAGGACTGCCCCGATGATGCAGACGGCGATGGCCACCCACATGATCCGCGGCAGGCCGCGCCCCCGGCCGGAACGGCGGAGTCTGGACCTGGATTTCAACAAGTTCTTCTTGTCATCTTTGCTGGTCATGACTCAGCTGCATCCTTTGCTGTTTTTTCCAATTCCAGATCGCGTGGTCCGGGTTGCCACAGGCTGAACCCGGCCAGAATACCGTCCCAGCTGGATTTCCGCCAGTAGGGCCGCCAGTCTGGCCTGCGAGGCCTCGAGATTGATCAGACCCCGGTACACATCTTCGTTGATCGCGCTGGGTGATGCAAGCAATTGGCGGATGATCAAAAGATTCACCAGTCCTCCCGGATGGCGGTTGATTGGGATTGGGGCCATATTAAAGCCCCATTACCCATTTGATCAACACCACAAACCATGGTTGAATCAAGATTGAATCCAGCGATCTGGCGGAGCCGGATCGTCAACAAACTACCGATAGGAGCGAGCATTGCCCATCTGGTTTGTCGAAATGCACCCGGTCAAACAGGCCCTGCTGGCGACCATCTTCACCTGGGGAGTCACCGCTCTGGGTGCTTCCGTGGTCTTTTTCTTCAAGCAGGTGAACCGCAAACTGCTCGATACCATGCTGGGATTCGCGGCCGGCGTCATGATCGCCGCCAGTTTCTGGTCCCTGCTGGCTCCGGCCATCGAAATGGTCAGGGCGGAAGGCGGCCGGCCCTGGGTGCCTGCCGTCATCGGTTTCCTCACCGGAGGGGCCTTTTTATGGGCGGTTGACAAGGTTTTGCCGCACTTGCACCTGGGATTCCCCATGGAAGAGGCCGAGGGCATCAAGACCAGCTGGCACCGTTCGGTGCTGCTGGTGCTGGCCATCACTCTTCACAACATTCCGGAAGGATTGGCGGTCGGGGTGGCTTTCGGGGCAGTGGCCGCAGGGGTGGATTCGGCCACACTTGGAGCTGCAGTGGCCCTGGCCCTGGGCATCGGCATCCAGAATTTTCCCGAGGGATTGGCAGTGGCCGCACCCCTGCGCAGGGAGGGCTGGACGCGCCGGAAGAGTTTCGCCTACGGTCAGGCTTCGGGATTGGTCGAACCCGTCGCCGGGGTGATCGGCGCCGCCGCGGTGCTGTTGATGCGGCCGCTTTTGCCCTACGCCCTGTCTTTCGCGGCCGGGGCGATGATCTACGTGGTGGTCGAAGAGCTGATCCCGGAATCCCAGCTGGAAAAAAACACGGACATCGCCACCATCGGCACCATGATCGGATTCGCCTTGATGATGACCCTGGATGTGGCGCTGGGCTGAATCCGGAATGACCGAAACATCGGGAGCAAAGGGACATGGGAAAATACAAGGGCCGCCGGGCGGAAGCTTTCATCTTCGACCTGGACGGCACTCTCATCGATTCGGGGCTGGACATCGCCTTGTCGGCCAATTTCACCCGGGTCCATTACGGGCTGCCTGAATTGCCCGTTCCCACGGTGATGGGTTTCGTGGGGGACGGGGTCGCAAAATTGCTGATGCGAACCCTGGGCCATGATGTCAGGTCCGGCCAGACCGGTGTGGCGGGTTTGCCCGTCAGCGAAGAGATGCACGCCGAGGGCCTGGCGGTGTTCGCCGATCATTACGGCCGTCACCTTCTGGACCACACCACACTCTATCCCGGAGTGCTGGATGTCCTGGCCCGTTTCCAGCGGATTCCCATGCATCTGGCAACCAACAAACCCCGCGCCTTCACGGACCCCATTCTCGCGGGGCTTCACCTGGCGGGGGCCTTCCGGAAAGTGGTCTGCGGCGATGAAACACCGGAGCGTAAACCGGATCCGGTGCATCTGGAAGTTTGTCTGCAGGGATTGGATGTGGCCCCATCGGATGTGGTGGTGGTGGGGGACAGCCCCAACGACGTGAAAGCCGCCCGGGCTCTGGGGGCAGTGTCGGTTGCTTGCACCTTTGGCCTGGTTCAACCGGGTTTGCTCAAGTCTTCGGACCCGGATTTCGCCATCGATTCCATGGGAGAGTTGGCCGATCTTTTTCCCTCCCGCCAGGACCACCTGCCATGAGCGAACGCGTGCCTCCTTTGTATCCCTGGTCCCTGGCTCGCCTGTTGAAGCGGGTAGCTGCCGAGTGGGGGGACAAAGGCGAGATATTCGGCCTGACCGGCCGCCGGTTCTTCAAGCTGGAACCGGACATCGATCTGGGTTGTGAAATCGCCCGCCGCCGGGTGGCCACTCCGGTGGGCCCGGCTGCGGGTCCCCACACCCAGATGGCCCAGAACATCGTTCTGGCCTGGCTCGCCGGAGCCCGGACCTTTGAACTGAAAACGGTGCAGATCCTCGACGAGCTGGACATCGAGCGCCCCTGCATCGACATGGAAAACGTGGGCTACAACATCGAGTGGAGCCAGGAACTGACCCTGGACGAATCCCTGGCCGAATACGCCAAGTCCGCCTTGATGCTGGCGGTCCTGCGCCGGTGGGAACCGTTGACCGCCGTCCTGGGGGATATGACCGGGCCGGCCGGGGATCACGCCTTCGAGCTTTCGGTGGGCTACGATCTGGCGGGCATCTCCTCGGACAGGATGACCGCTTTCGTGGCCGGGATGCTGGATGCCCAGGAGAGGATCGATCATTTCCGGGCGGATATCCCCGCACCCTTCCAGGGATTGCGGGATGTGCCGGTGGCTTCCCGGATCGTGGACCATGTCACGCTGAGCACCTTCCACGGTTGTCCGCCCGACGAGATCGAAGACATCGTCAAGCATCTCATGACAACCCACGGGCTGGATGTGACCGTGAAACTGAATCCCACCCTGCTGGGGATGGATACTGTCAGGGAGATCCTCCACGACCGCCTTGGTCACACCGAGGTGCCCCTGGCGCCCGAGGCCTTCGCCGCGGACCTGAAATTCGACCGCGCCCTGGAAATGATCACCCGGCTGGAGGAATTCGCCACCTCCAGGGGCCGGGA
>DAOWLV010000131.1 GCA_030643455.1 Candidatus Krumholzibacteriia bacterium
AAGGATGTCCCGGGCCTTTTCGAGATCCTCATCGGGAACAAAAAACTTGATGCCCCCCCGCAGGTCCAGATGGGGGTGCATGTCGCCGCAGGTGTCCGATTCCAGGACCACCGTCACGCCGAGGGTTTCGAGCCGGCCCTTGGCGATCTTGGCTTCGATTTCGCTGGTGTAGGTTTCCACACGGGTCATTCCGTCGAGCATGGAAGCTTCCTCCGGGGTTCAGGTCTTCTTGTACAAGATAAGAATACCACGGAAAAACGGCGGAACAAAGTCCGGGAACCGGGAGGGGGCGCAGTTGCAACCTTGCGGAGCGGTCCATTCCCAGCGACAATGGGTTCGAAGTATTCAGACATTCTTCCTGACGTGCAGGACTATTATCCCCTTCCGGAGGTACTCTCTTGAGCCGACGCGATCCTCATTCCTTCAGCGACCTGGACCAGGGCCGGGTCACCAGCATGGATCTCGATCTGAACGTGAATTTCGCCACCAGCCGTATCGAAGGAAAGGCCACCCTCGAACTGGCCGAACCGGCGGCAGGGCCGCTGGATCTGGATACCCGGGATCTGGAGATCAATTCCGTTTCCGACACCCAGGGCAATGACCTCGAGTGGGAGCTGGCCGAGAAGGACGATATTCTGGGCACGTGTCTGCGGATACAGTTGCCGGAAGGTACGGCTTCGCTGACAGTCGACTACGCCACCAGCCCGACCGCCAGCGCCCTGCAGTGGTTGGAGCCGGCGCAGACCGACGGCGGCAAGCATCCCTACCTGTTCAGCCAATGCCAGGCCATCCACGCCCGCAGCGTCATCCCCTGCCAGGATTCTCCCCTGGCGCGGTTCACCTTCACCGCCCGGATGACGGTGCCCGAAGACCTGACCGTGGTCATGGCCGCCGCCCCCGGCCAGGCCGGAAAGGGATCGCAGCCAGGCACCCGCAGCTTCAGCTTCGAGATGCCCCAGTCCATTCCTCCCTATCTGTTCGCCTTTGCCGTGGGGAATATCGTTTCCGAGGATCTGGGACCTCGCTCCCGCGTGTACACCGAACCGGAAACCCTGAAGAAGTCGGCCTGGGAATTTGCCGACGTCGACAAGATGCTGACGGCCGCCGAGGACGTGTTCGGTCCCTACCTGTGGGACAGGTTCGACTTCCTGGTCATGCCCGGGTCCTTTCCCTACGGCGGGATGGAAAACCCGCGGCTGACCTTCCTGACTCCGACCCTGCTGGCGGGCGACAGGTCCCTGGTCAACGTGCTGGCCCATGAGCTGGCCCACAGCTGGACCGGCAACCTGGTCACCAACGCGACCATGGACGACTTCTGGCTCAACGAGGGCTTCACGGTCTGGGCCGAAAGGCGCATCCTGGAAAATCTCTATGGTCCGGAAGCGAAATCACTGGCGGCAGCCATCGGCCGCAACGGTTTGATGGAGGCCATGGAATCCTTCGGCATGGACTCGCCCTTCACGCAGCTGGAGACCGACAGCAAGGGTTCCGATCCCGACGAGTTCTACTCGCTGGTGCCCTACGAGAAGGGTTATCTGTTCGTGGCCCTGCTGGAGCAGGTCGCGGGGCGCGAAAAGTTCGACGTCTTCATCAAGAAATACATCCAGCACTTCAGCTTCACCTCGATCACGACCGCGCAGTTCGAGGAGTTCCTGAACGACGAGTTGCCCGGGATCGCCGAGCAGGTCCGCGCCGACGAGTGGATCCATCAGGCCGGCCTGCCTGACAACTCACCGGTGTTCGCCTCGGAGCGTCTGGAAATGCTGGAGGGATTGGCCAAGGGCTGGTCCGACGGTACCCGGCCCGAGATCGAGCAGGCCAAGGTCTGGTCCCCGGAAGACTGGCAGATATTCCTGCAGGCTTTGCCACGCACACTCCCGGAGGCGGACTGCGCCTGGCTCGACGATAACTTCGGCCTGACCGGGCAGGGTAACAGTGAAATCCTCTGCAACTGGTTGCTGATCGCCACCGCCAGCGGCTATGAGCCGGTTTTTGACCGCGTGCGATCCTTCCTGGGTGATGTGGGCAGGATGAAGTACCTCAAGCCCCTGTACACGGCGTTGTACGAGGGGGAAAAGACAAAAGAAATGGCCCGGGAGGTTTTCGCTGCCAATGCGGGTGGGTACCATCCCATCGCCAGGGGCGGGATCGAAAGGATCATGGCCGGATAGCCGAAAAGTACCTGGCTTCAAACGACGACCCGGAGAAATCTCCGGGTCGTTGCTGCTTTACCACGGTCGTTGACCTCGATTGACTTGGAATATGCCGTCGGGTAATAATGAATTCCTGTTCAGGGTCAGCGACAGTTTGGCTCAATAATCCAGGAGAAGTGGTGAATAGAGTCTGGTTGCTACTGATTGCCCTGCTGATCGCCTGCCCCGTGCTGGCGGAGGATGAGGCAGCCACCGACGAAGTCACCAACGAAGCCAGGCCCGTCATCGGGCTGGCCCTGGGCGGCGGCGGCGCTCGCGGGATGGCCCACATCGGTGTGCTCCAGCGACTGGACGAGCTGCGGGTTCCCGTGGACCGGGTGGCCGGCACGAGTATAGGTGCAGTGGTGGGGGTTTTGTTCTCGCTCGGTTTCACTCCGGATGAAATCGAAGCCACCTTTCTGGCTGTCGATTGGCGCAGTCTGATGACAGACCGACCTGACCGCCGCAAGATGTCCTATCGCCGCAAAACCGATTACATGGAGAATATTTGGCCCATTGAAATCGGGGTCACCGGCGAGGGTCTTGTTTTTCAGCGCGGCATGATCATGGGCCAGAAATTCAACTTCATATTCCAGGACCCCGGAATCTACACCGCCGGGTATGACAGCTTCGATTCCCTTCCCGTCCCGTTCCGCCCCGTGGCCACCGATCTGGAAACAGGGGAGGTGGTGGTCCTGGACCGGGGAAACCTGTTGCGGGCGGTACGGGCCAGCATGGCGGCACCGGGGGCTTTCCCTCCGGTGCAAATCGGGGATCAGCTCCTGGTGGACGGGTATCTCCGGACCATGATTCCTGTGGATGTGACACGTGAAATGGGGGCCGACAAGGTCATCGCCGTGCACGTCGGTTGGGCTCCGGGTGATACTCCGGATGGCTCCCGGTGGGGTCTGCCGGAAATTCTCATGCAGGCCAACTTGATCCTGACCTATTCCAATACTCTGCCTCAGCTCGATGTTGCGGATGTGGGGGTGCTGGTAAGGCTGCCGGATGTCCCTCTTTTCGACCTCACCCAGACGAAGGAAGTCATCGCCGCAGGCCGCGCCGCCGTGGATGAACACCTGGATGAGCTTCTTCCACTGGCCCTGTCCGAGGCGGAGTATGCTCAGTGGAGGGAAGGTATCGGTCACTGGAGCCCGGCTTCCCCTGTCATCGACCGGGTCAGGCTTGAAAACCGGACCATGGTCAGCGACAGGACCATTTTCGGACGGATTTCCCAGACCGAGGGCGACACCCTTGATCTCGATCGGCTGAAACACGACCTGGCCCGGGTCTATCAACTGGGGACCTTTGAATCGGTGGATTTCAGCCTCGAAGGGTCTGATCCGGCCAAAGACCTCGTCATTCAGCCCACGGGAAAACCCTATCTGCCCTGGATAATGCGGTTCGGGGCCTCCTACCGCATGAATCAGAAGAACCGAGGAGAGATTCAATTCCTGACCCATCTGATCCGCTACGAGATCAACAGCCTGGGCGGAGAACTGCGCACTGATCTGGCCCTCGGGTCGTTGATGGGAGTGTCCGGAGAATTCTACCAGCCCCTCGAATATTCCAGGACACTGTTCGTCGCGCCGGGGCTTTTCTACCAATCCTACAATACTCCGGTATTCGAGGGATCCTATCTGCTGGGCGAGTATCGGACCGGTGAATGGGGTGGGCATTTCGATCTTGGGGTGAATCTGGGGAGCATCGCCGAATTTCGGTCGGGCTATTGGCTCGGCCGGACAGAAACGAGGGTGGATTCGGGGGACTTGCATTTTCCCCGGCAGGAAGATGACTTCGGTGCCCTGAAGTTCGGATTCGGGTTCGACCATCTGGACCGCCACTCCATCCCGAAACATGGGTTCGCCGGCAGTGTCCAGGCCTGGTTGGCGCGGCCCGGTCTGGGGGACGATCTGGATTTCGGACGGTATTGGGGACATCTGGTCGGAGCTGCGACCCGGGGGGATTGGACACTCCAGTACCGCGTCCAGGCCGGCAGCAGTGAAGGGGATCTGCCATTTTACCGGCAGTTCCTGATGGGTGGGCTGCGCGATCTCACCGGCATCCCCAACGATTCCCTGCGCGGTCGGGCGTTCGGCATGGCCGGGGCCGGTTTGCTGTACCATCTGTCCGGAATGAACCTTCCGTTCGCCACGCAGTGGTACCTGGGAGGCTGGGTGGACACCGGAAACACCTGGGAATATCCCGAATACGCGCGCCTGGATGATTTGAAACTGGGCGGTGCGCTGACCCTTCTCATGGATACGGCTTTCGGGCCCATTGAAACCGGCTACGGCCGCAGTGACAACAGACAGGGAACCTTCTATCTGCAGGCGGGCATCCATTTCGCCATGCCGGTCAACCGATGACCCCCAAAGATGATCAAAGGTCCGCCAGGTCGAACTGGCGCCCTGTAGCCGCCGAGCGGTAGCAGGCCTCGACCACACGCATGGTGGCCAGTCCGTCCTGCACCGTGACCGGAGGAGGCAAACCGTCCCGGACCGCAACCAACCAATCCTTCAGCACCAGAGGCAGGGTGGGCGCCGCGGCGGAGATGTCGAATTTTTCCTCGTCGCGTCCGCGGCGTAAGAGGAGCCCACCGTCCAGGTAATCTGCCATGATCTGCCCCTCTTCTCCCACCGCTTCAAGCCAGCAGGCCCTGCTGCGGGTGTATTTGCTGACCTCCAGACTGACCTGTGAGCCGTCCGACAGGGAGGCTCGCGCGAGGAAGAAGTCCTCGACCACCGGGTTCAGCACCTGCCGCTGTCGCGAGTCCACGGTCATGAATTCGTGCCCGCTGAGGAACCTCGCCAGATCGAAGATGTGCACTCCGGTCAACAGGACACTTCCGCCCACGGTTTCATCGCGGTTCCGCTGCCACCCCAGAGTGGTGGGGGCCAGACGCTGGGCGAGGCGGATCAGATGAACGCGACCCAGGGTGGACCACAATTGGCGGACCTTCAGGATCACGGGATTCCAGCGCAGGGCCTGGGCAAGCATGAGCCTGTGATGCGCTTCGGCATCCAGCTCCACCAACTGTTCGGCCTGGTCGAGCGATCCTGTCATGGGCTTTTCCAAAAGAAGCGCCTTGCCCGACGCCAGGACCGCCCTTGCCAGCTCGAAGTGTGAGGACGGCGGTGTGCAAACCACGATGCCGTCAACTTCAGGGTCCTTGATGAGGGTTTCGGGTTCCGCGTGGTAACGGACCCCGTATCGCGCGGCCAGCTTCCGGCCGGCGACCGTATTCCGGCGGCACAGAGCCGTTACGGTCATTCCGGGCACATCCTGCAGGCCGTGGCGTACATATCGCTCCCCGTGGGTGCCCGCGCCAACCACTCCTATTCGAAAAGTCATGTCTGGTCCGTTTCTGGCAAATGTGCTCCGCCGGTTCGTGTCTCAGGAAAACGCCTGCCGAGCCCGGTTTCAGATGTCCTCCCGGAACGGATTCTAGCATGAAAAATCTCTCCATGACAAAATCTCCCCTGGTCCTGGTGATCCTGGTGGGGACTTTCCTGTTCCTGGTGGCGGGAGGTCCTTCGGTCGCCCAGGTCGATGATTTCATCCTCATCAACGAGGTTCTGGCGGATCCGGCCAGTGATTGGGACGGTGACGGCGCGGTGGATTTCAAGGACGACGAGTGGGTCGAAATCCTGAACAACTGGACCGAGCCGATCGACCTGTCGAACTACTACCTGCGGGACGGCCTGGGCGATGATCCCCACCTCAAGCTGTCCGGGGTCCTGGACCCGGGAGAAAGCGTGGTTTTCTTCGGTTCCGATGCCGTCGCCTGGCAGACGGAGATGGGGATGACGACCTCGGGTTTGAGCCTCAACAACGGGGGCGATATCGTCCAGCTGCTGAGGAGCTACGAAGGTCCCGAGGGTCCGGAGATGGAACTGATGTTCGTCGTTTCCTACAACGATCACGAAGCCGAGGATGACCGTTCCAGCGGCTTCAACACCGAACTGAGCGACTGGATCCTGTTCGACTCCATCAATCCCTACGGGGGAGAACTCGATCCTGTCGGCACCGGGTGCCTCCCTTCGCCGGGATCTGTCAACCTGTGTCAAGACCAGGTGGCGCTCGAGGCCCGTTCCTTCGGGGAGGTGAAGGCGATTTTCCGGTGATCAACACCCCTTGAACCCTGCCGGGCCATCCCCGTGACCCGGCACCGGGACGGGCCGGGAAAGGAGTCCCGGTTCGTCCTATATTCTTGTGCCCCCCTCAGGGATCATCCTCGGGAATTTCCCATCATTCCGGGCAAAACCGGTTGATTTTTCTTTAACTATTTACCTTGTTGATGTAATCTAACCATCGCTCGTTCAACCTGTTTCAGAGTCTCCGACCGTGGGATTCCCAGGAGTCTTCAGGTGAAATCTTCAGGAGGGAAAATGGTCCTCAACGAAAACCAGAAAATGATCCGGCAGATGGCCAGGGATTTTGCCGAATCCCGCCTTGCTCCCATCGCCGCGGAGATCGATCGAACCGCGAAATTTCCCGAGGCCACCGTCAAGGAGATGGGAGAACTCGGCTTCCTGGGGCTCGCGGTTCCCGAGGAGTTCGGGGGCGTGGGCGCGGACATGACGAGTTACGCGCTGGTGGTCGAGGAGGTGTCCCGGGTCTGCGGCAGCCACGGACTGACCGTAGCCGCCCACAACAGTCTCGGTTGCTGGCCGATCGCGGCCCTTGGCACGGATGAACAGAAGAAAAAGTTTCTTCCGGTGGCCGCCACCGGAACATCCCTGCTCTCCTTCGGCCTGACCGAAGCTGGAGCCGGCAGCGACGCCGGCGGCACACGTACCACCGCCGTCAGGGACGGAGACGATTGGGTCCTCAACGGCAGCAAGATGTGGATCACCAACGCCCACTACGCCGGGGCCCTGATCATCACGGCCAAGACCGACCCCGAGGCGAGGGGCAGCCATGGTATCAGCGCCTTCATCGTTCCCACCGACCTTGCCGGTTTCACGGTGGAGAAGAAGGAAAACAAACTGGGATTGCGGGCCTCCGATACCGCGCCATTGACCCTCGAAGACGTGCATGTTCCCGGCGAGTATCTGCTGGGCAAGGAGGGCGAAGGCTTCAAGTATTTCATGATGACCCTGGACGGAGGCCGGATCTCGATCGCGGCGGTGGCCCTGGGCCTGGCTGTTGGCGCCTACGAAGTCGCCCGCGACTACGCCAAGGAACGTGAGCAGTTCGGCCGGCCCATCGCCAAATTCCAGGCGATCGAATTCATGCTGGCGGACATGGCCACACAGATCCAGGCTTCACGACTTCTCACCTATGAAGCCTGCCGGCAGAAAGATGTAGGGGAGGATTTTGCGCATATGTCGGCCATGGCCAAGCTGCACGCCAGCGAAACGGCCATGTTCGTCACCGACAAGGCCATCCAGATTCTGGGGGGATACGGTTACACCACCGAATATCCCGTGGAACGCATGTACCGCGACGCCAAGCTCTGCACCATCGGTGAGGGAACCAGCGAGATCCAGCGCATGGTCATCGGCCGACATGAACTGGCGGACTGAAAAGGAGACTGAATCATGAGTAATCGATCCGTGATCTGTGCGGCTGTCCGCACTCCCATCGGCAGGTTCCAGGGAGGGTTGGCCTCCGTGCGGGCGCCCCAACTCGGCGCCTTGGTCGTGAAGGCTGTTCTCGAACGGGCGGACCTCGATCCGGCCAAGGTGGACGAAGTGATCATGGGCAACGTCTGCCAGGCGGG
>DAOWLV010000296.1 GCA_030643455.1 Candidatus Krumholzibacteriia bacterium
GGCCAAGACGAACTACAAGGGCATCATTCTGGCCGGAGGCACGGGCAGCCGCTTGCATCCGTTGACCATGACGGTCAGCAAGCAACTGATGCCGGACTACGACAAGCCCATGATCTACTATCCCCTGTCGACCCTCATGCTGGCCGGGATCCGCGAGATCCTGGTCATCACCACACCGGACGACCAGCCGGCTTTCAAAAAACTGCTCGGCGACGGTTCGGGCTGGGGGCTGGACATCCAGTATGTCGTGCAGCCCAGTCCCGACGGGTTGGCCCAGGCTTTCATCCTGGCCGAGGAGTTCCTGGAAGGCAGCCCGGCCTGCCTGATCCTGGGTGACAACATCTTCTACTCGGCAGGCCTGATGGACCAGCTGCAGGAAATCGTCCAGCGCGACAAGGGGGGGACCATCTTCGCCTACGTGGTGAAGGATCCGGAACGGTACGGCGTGGTAGAGGTCGATGCCGACGGACGGGCGATCAGCGTCGAGGAAAAGCCCGCCAAACCGAAATCCAATTACGCGGCCACGGGTTTGTACTTCTTCGACAGCGGCGTGGTGGAAATTGCCAAAAAGATCAAGCCGTCTGATCGCGGTGAACTGGAAATCGCCGAGGTCATAAACGTCTATCTGAAGCGGGGCGACCTGCAGGTGGAGATCCTGGGCCGGGGCTCGGCCTGGCTGGATACGGGAACCCATCAGTCCCTGATCGACGCGGGCCAGTTCATCAGGGTCATCGAGGAGCGCCAGAGCCTCAAGATCGCCTGCCCGGAGGAGATCGCCTGGCGGATGGGTTACATCGACAGCGACCAGCTCTCCCGGTTGGCGATCCCCCTGCAGAACAGCGGTTACGGGGATTACCTGCTCCAGGTCCTGAAGGACGGACGATGAAGGTCATTGCCACCGACATTCCCGAGGTCCTGATTTTTGAACCGGAAATCCTCGGCGACCGGCGCGGGTACTTCATGGAAACCTGGCGTGCCGATCTGTTCGCCGGCGCGGGGGTGGACCAATCCTTCGTGCAGGACAACCAGAGCAGTTCCGGCCGGGGTGTCCTGCGTGGCCTCCATTATCAGATCAGGCAGCCCCAGGGCAAGCTGGTCCGGGTCATCTCCGGAAGCGTTTTCGATGTCGCGGTGGATCTGCGGCGTTCGTCGCCGACCTTCGGCCGCTGGGTCGGGGCCGAGCTGTCGGCCGACAACAACCGCCTGGTCTGGGTACCGCCCGGATTCGGCCACGGATTTTATGTGTTGAGTGAACAGGCCGAATTCGTTTACAAGTGCACCGACTACTATTCCCGCGAGCATGAGCGGGTCATACGCTACGACGATGCGGACATCGGCATCCGGTGGCCGCTGGTTTCCGGCGTCGAAACCGTCATGTCGGAAAAGGATCTGGCCGGGGTTTCTCTGGCGCAGGCCGACCTGTATGACTGACATCCGCACCCCGAGCGCGGATGAGGAGGTGGCCATGTATCGGATCGGACAGGGATGGGACCGGCACCCGCTGGAAGCGGGCCGCCAGTGCATCCTGGGCGGAATCGAGTTTCAGGACTGCCCTGTCGGGCCGGTCGGCCACTCCGACGGGGACGCGGTCTGCCACGCCGTCACCGACGCCCTGCTGGGCGCGGCCAACCTGGGTGACATCGGGCGGCACTTCCCGGATACCGATTCCCGCTGGGCCGGGGCCAACAGCCTGGAACTTCTCCGGGAGGCGGTTCGCCTGGTGCAGGCCGCGGGATTCCGGGTGGTGAACGTCGACTGCACCGTCATCACCGAACAACCGGTCATTGCCCCCCAATCCGCAGCCATGCAGGATGCCCTGGCCGGCGCCCTGCAGATCGCGCCGGACCGGGTTTCAGTGAAAGCCACCCGTGGTGAGGGTCTCGGGCCCGAGGGCCGCGGTGAATGTGTGACCGTCCAGGCCGTGGCGCTGTTGATGGCCAGCCAGGGAGATTGATGATGAAAATCGCGGTGTTGATGGGTGGGGACTCTCCGGAAAGGGGAATTTCCCTGATGACGGGCCAGGCCGTGGCGGACGGTTTGCGCCGGGCCGGACATGAAGTGGAACTCATTGACATCCCGGCGGTGAGCGCGGTCATGGATCTGGACGTGCTCAAGGAAGTGGAGATGGTGTTTCCGGCACTTCACGGGGGTGAAGGGGAAGATGGGCATCTCCAGGCGGTGCTGGATGTCCTGAAGATTCCCTATGCGCTTTCGGGCGCCGCGGCCAGTGCGCTGGCCATGGACAAGAGTTCCTCCAAGCGGGTCATGCGGGCCGCGGGCATACCCACCCCGGACTGGCTCCAGGTGACCTGGGACAATCGCCAGGAAAAGGAGGGCACGGAGTCCGGTGGGCGCTCGGACGGTGACACCCTCGAGCGTATTTACCAGCGAGCGGCGTCGGACCTGGGTTTTCCCCTGGTCATCAAACTGAACGGGGCCGGCAGTTCGGTGGGGGTCGAAATCGTCAAGGAACCCGGCAGGTTCAAGGAGGCCTTTCTCAAGGTGGCGCAGGTCGGTTCCACCGACAATTCCGCCCCTGACCTGGACATCCTCATGGAGAAGTTCATTCCCGGCAGGGAGTTGACCGCGGGTATATTCCTGGGTCGGCGCTTGCCCCTGCTGGAGATCCAGCCCAGCGATGGATTCTACGACTATGGCAACAAGTACACCGTTGGGGCCAGCGAATATCTGGTACCCGCACCCGTCAATTCCCCCCTTTATGAGCAGATTTCCGCCGATGCCCTGCGCATTTTCGAGCTGATCGGATGCCGCGGGCTGGCCCGGGTAGACTTCCGGCTCGATGGGGATAGCTATAACTGTCTGGAAATAAATACGATACCTGGGATGACCGAGACCAGCCTGGTGCCCAAGGCCGCAGAGGCGGTAGGGATCGGTTTCGAACACCTGGTGGAAGATGTCTGCCTGGCGGCACTGCCCCGTAAATAGTTATACCGAATGCCTTGACTTATTCAACCGTGGCGTTATATATTCCCGGACCCAAATCGGTCCCGGTCTGTCAACTATTTTGTACATGACCTGGGCCGATCTTTGGCTGAAAGCCTGTGAGGACATGAGCTTAACGGGTTACCGACTTGATCGGTGCAATTGTGGATCTGGTTTGCCGACCTTGGCGGAGAGCAATCCCCGCAGAGGTGTAATCAGTTCACGGACCCCTCTATGATGGAGCTGGCGTAGCTCAACTGGTAGAGCTCCTCACTTGTAATGAGGTGGTTGGGGGTTCAAGTCCTCTCGCCAGCTCCAGTCGAAAGCAAAATTTTTTGTGGGGGGGTTCCCGAGCGGTCAAAGGGAACAGACTGTAAATCTGTCGGCAAACGCCTACGGAGGTTCGAGTCCTCCCCCCCCCACCATTCCTTGACCGCCGGAACTCCGGTGGGTCAATGGTCAGGGTTGGGCCGGGATGGTCCGGATTGGTTCGGAGCGGGAATAGCTCAGTTGGTAGAGCATCAGCCTTCCAAGCTGAGGGTCGCGAGTTCGAGCCTCGTTTCCCGCTCCATCTGCTCGGCATGATGACTTCATGCAGTGCTCGGCGCGGAATTTGACAGGAGCCCACGTAGCTCAGCTGGTAGAGCACTTGCATGGTAAGCAAGCGGTCAGCAGTTCAAATCTGCTCGTGGGCTCCATCTCGACCTGGTTGCTGAATGAGTTGCTCAATGAGTTGTGACGTAGAGACAGTGGTCATGGAATTGGCCTGGAACCTTCCATGGGAGGAAGCCCCAGATGGCACGCGAAAAGTTTGAACGCACAAAGGATCATGTGAACGTCGGCACCATCGGTCACGTTGACCACGGCAAGACCACCTTGACCGCGGCGATCACCGAGGTCCTGGCCAAGAGGGGTCTGGCGGAGTACACGCCCTTCGATGAGATCGACAAGGCCCCCGAGGAGCGCGAGCGCGGCATCACGATCGCGACGGCCCACGTGGAGTACAACAGCGAGACGCGTCACTACGCCCACGTGGATTGCCCCGGTCACGCCGACTATGTGAAGAACATGATCACCGGTGCGGCCCAGATGGACGGCGCCGTTCTTGTCGTTTCGGCCGCCGACGGTCCGATGCCCCAGACCCGCGAGCACATCCTGCTGGCCCGTCAGGTCGGCGTACCCTACATCATCGTTTTCCTGAACAAGGTGGACATGGTGGACGACGAAGAGCTTCTGGACCTGGTGGAACTGGAAGTTCGCGAGCTTCTGGACCAGTACGAGTTCCCCGGCGACGACACGCCGATCATTCGCGGTTCCGCCTTGAAGGCGCTGGAGAGCGGCGATCCCGACAGCGAGGACTCGAAGTGCATTTTCGAGCTCATTGAAGCGTTGGACACCTACATTCCGCTGCCCGAGCGTGAGCTGGACAAGCCCTTCCTGATGCCGGTGGAAGACGTGTTCTCGATCTCCGGTCGCGGCACCGTTGCGACCGGCCGGATCGAGCGCGGCATCGTCAAGACCGGCGAGAAGGTCGAGCTGGTGGGTATCCGTGACACGCAGAACACGGTTTGTACCGGTGTGGAGATGTTCCGGAAGATCCTGGACCAGGGCCAGGCCGGCGACAACGTCGGTCTCCTGCTTCGCGGCATGAAGAAGGAAGACGTGGAGCGCGGCATGGTGATCTGCAAGCCGGGCTCGGTGAATCCGCACACGAAGTTCGAGGGCGAGGTCTACATCCTGACGAAGGAGGAGGGCGGCCGTCACACTCCGTTCTTCACGGGTTACCGTCCCCAGTTCTACTTCCGTACCACGGA
>DAOWLV010000289.1 GCA_030643455.1 Candidatus Krumholzibacteriia bacterium
ATCACCGAAATCCCATAACCAGGAAGTAGGTGAACCGGTGGATAGATCGGTGAAGTCGATGGCCAATGGCATCACACCAGTTGTGCCAGACACACTGAAGTTGGCCGTCACGCCTTCGGTCACACTGACGTAACCGGTTTCAGTCAGCGTATCGGAGCCGCCGGGACCAGTGGTTATCAACTGCACATCGTAATCACCCGAGGCGGTATATGTATGGGCCGGGTTCTGGAGAGTACTTGTCCCCCCGTCACCGAAATCCCAGGCCCAGGTCGTGATATCTCCGGTCGATTCATCGGTGAACACCACTTCCAACGGCGCACAACCACTGACCGGCGTACCCGAAAACGCAGCTGCCGGTGGCACTGGAGCGGTGACCACCACATAGTCGATCCTGGTCAGGGTATCGGGGGCGCAGCCGCCGGTGGCGATCATCATCACCGTGTAGGTGCCTGGATCGGTGTAGGTGTGTGCGGGATACTCCGCAGTGTCGGAGTTTCCATCACCGAAGTCCCAGATGCGGCCGGTCGCGTTGGTGGATATGTCCGCGAAATTGACGGTCAAGGGAGCCGTACCGACAGGATTGGTGGAGACGAAATCCGCGACTGCGGGGATTTCTACCGTCACGTACCCGAAGCGGGTCGTGGAATCGTTTCCCTCCGGACCGGTGGCGATCAAGGTGACGTCATAGACACCCGGGTCCGCGTAGACGTTGGTCGGGTTCTGCTGATTGCTGGAATGGCCATCGCCGAAGATCCAGTTCCACCCCGTGACGTCGCCGGTGGAAAGGTCGGTGAAATTCACGGTCAAGGGGGCGCAACCGTCAGTGGGTGTGCCTTCGAAATCGGCGACTGGAGGTAGGACCACTGTCGCGCCGACGGCCGCCGCGGCATCCACCATGCCGTAACCGCTGTAGCGGTCCCAGCCGGATCCCGACTCGACGTTGACGATGTCGATCGCCGTGTCGGTCAACTGGGCACGGACCTGGGCCGGGCTCCAGGCCGGATGGAGCGACTTGATCAGGGCGCAGACACCGGCCGCGTAGGGCGTGGAACAGGAGGTCCCGTTGAAAAATCCGCTGTAGTCGCCGGGGGCGTAACCGCCCGAACCCTGGATGTCGGTCGTGGGCAGGATGGTCGGCGCGATGACGTCCACCGCGAATCGTGAATCCTGGGAATTGTTGCCGTAGTTGGATCCCCACCAGCGTTCACCGTCGCAGGTGTAACCGTTGGGATCGGTATTGACACCGGGATTGACCTCGTTCGAATTGCTGCTGCTGCGTTTGCGGTCGCCGCAGGGCGAGGCAGCGCCCACACTGATGACATTCGTGTTGACTGCGGGGTAGCTGATCGAGGTGTCGTTCTCGTTGCCGGTGGCCGCCAGCAGGGTCACTCCCGCGTTGATAGCGTACTGAATGGCGGCATCGGTTGGCGCGTAGGCCGTGGTGGCCGCGCCGAAGCTCATGCTGATCACGTCGGCACCGTTATCGGCCGCGTGGTAGATTGCGTCGGTGATGGCGGAAAAAGTCAACCCGCCCGCATTGTTGGCCACCTTCAGGGGCATGATGCTGCACCCGCCGGCGATGCCGACCGCACCCAGGCTGTTGTTCGCGATGGCGGCGGCCACCCCGGAGCAGGCGGTGCCGTGGCCGGGGTCCGCACTGTCGTCGTCGGGATCGCTGTCGCCGTCACCGTAATCATAACCGGGCACCTGCAAGATATCGGGATGGGAAGAATCCACTCCCGTGTCCAGGATGGCGACAACTACCCCGGGACTGCCGAAACCCTGGGTACCGTTCCAGGCGCTCTGGGCATGGGTGTCGAATCCGGGCGTGCCCACCAGCGGGCCCGTGTGCGAGCCGGCATTCCAGTCATAACTTGGAAACTGGCCGGTGTTGTTGTGGCCCCAGTTGTCCTGGTGCAGGGGATCGTTGGGTGTCACTGCGGGAAAAGCCACCAGATCGGGCACGGCGGTTTCCAGGTTGGGATCGGTGGTCAGACTCGAGACGGCCGCTTCGATGTCGGTGCCAACGGCCACGTCGAGCCGGTACCATCGGTCCACTCCCAGGCGCTCGGCCTCGGCCTTGTTTTTCAGGGTGCGGTGAAGACGCGTGACCCGCGAAATGTCGAGACCGTTGAGGATACCGTCGAGCGAAGCCAGTCCGGTCCACGCAGCATCACCGCCGGCGCTCTTGTCCACAGCTTCCCGGATGGTCGCCTTGTTCAGCGCCTCGGGCGTGAATTTCACCAGCACAACGCCAGGGACGTAAGTGGGCAAGGTTTCACCCTGGGTGACAAATCCCTGCTGGACCGGAGCATAGGTCCGGGCCTCGGAATCGGCGGCGAAGGAGAACGAGGAAAAGAGCAGAAAAAGACAGATAAAGGCCCAGGTCGGGGCAAGGCGTCTCATGGTCTCTCCAGTGGGTCGTGTGCGCTGCGCTGAGATGTCTTAAAACCGAATTACCTTCATAATATCGGCACTAATATGGAGATTCTTGAGTCCGACTAGTCTGAAATTTCGATTTCTCCCATCTTCTCCTTGACGGAAAAACGCAGCACCGGCAGGGGCATTTCTTCGTTTTCCACCTTCAAGTCGCCAAGGTAGGTTTCCAGGCCCTGAACCTGGACATCGTCGGGGATCCGGACAGCCATGCCCCCCATGGAAACATCGAGCCGGATGTCGGCGTCCCGGGACCAGGAGCCGCGCAGATCGATGTCGGCGCCACCCATCCGGCATTTCACGTCCAGCACCCTGGGGCTGGCGTTGCCCAGGCGTTCGGCCTCGAAACCACCCATGGCGCCGCTGATGGTCAAACTCTCCATGGGTTCCTGCAAGGGTTCGTCGATGCTGAGACTGAAACCACCCTTCTTGTAGCGGAAATCGGCCTTGGTGATCCACAACCCGCCCAGTTCGGCCTCGAAGCCGCCTTCCTTCACGATGATCAGGAGTTCGAGGGGCACGCCGGCGGGAAGATAGACATCGATCCTGGGGCTGTTCCCGCCGGACATCAACTGGCGGAACAGGGCGTGCAGGCCGGAAATGGTGCGCTGGGACCGGACCCCGTACACCCAGCTGGAATCCGGGAAGCTCTCGAAGTAGTCCTCCAGCAGATAGACCTCGCTGTCGTAGGTTGCCTCTACCCGGACGCTCCGACCCGGCTGGTCGGGATGGATCTCGAACTCGCCCTGGGACAGGTCGAGAACCACGCGCCCGGTGCCGGCTGGGACCTCGGTCACCTTGGCACCCTTCACCTCGGTCGAAGCCCCGGCGGATTCAGGAGTGAGAACCTTGTCCTCGATGTGCACCTTGCCCGAGCGGTTCCAGGCGATAAGAGCGGTACTGCCCACGAGAACGGTCAGGATCACGATGATTCCCAGGCATCCGAATAGACCGGTTTTCAAGCATCCTCGGTTTTCACTCATGACGGGTCTCGGACTTTCGTTGGCCTGGGTCTGTGGAAGCTTTCCTCAACCTGATATTACGTTCGGTCATGAAAAAGGATACAGTTGATTTCCAGGTGGATTCGATAGCCGACATAGAAAAACCCCGCTCCCTCCAGAAGCGGGGTTTCGTCTCACTGTGTGGGCTGGACTACCAGCGGCCACCGCCGCCGCCGCCGCCGCCACCGCCACCGCCGCCGCCGCCGTAGCCACCACGGCCACCGCCGCCGCCGCCACGGGGACGATCCTGAGCCTCGTTCACGCGCAGGGCACGACCGCCCATTTCGTAGCCGTCCAGAGCCTGGATGGCGTTCTGCAGCGCTTCGTCGTCCACTTCCACGAAGCCGAAGCCTCGGGGACGACCGGTCTCACGATCGTTGATCAGGGCCACCGAGTGCACTGTTCCGTACTCGGCGAACAGGGCCGTAATTTCTTCCTCGGTCGCAGTGAAGGGCAGGTTTCCCACGTAGATCTTCTTCATTATCTCTTCATCTCCAAGTGCCGGATTTCCGGCTAACAAAAGCTCTCAGGATTGCCAGCTATTTCCGGCCAATCCCTCGCGCTCCCAAACAATCCGGCGCAAAGGCCGGGCTCCATCCCCCGACTGTCGGGGGAAGCAGCTTGACCACCCATCTCCACAGGAAATCAGTGATCTCGGTGTAAACATTAACATTTCCGGGATAAAATGCCAACTGATAATTTGGTTTCGGGTGGGTGACCGATAGGCGGAAATGGGTTGGAAAATCGTCCCCTCCCACCAATAGAAAACCCCGGGAGCGCCAACTCCCGGGACCTTCTATCCATCCGTACAACTTGTTACGTCACTTGATCATCGACACCTTTTCCACCTGGATGATGCGGCCGTCGATTTTCAATCGTGCGAAATAGACACCGCTGGACACATGCCTGCCGGCAGTATCATAGCCAAGCCAGGGGAACGTGTGTGTGCCGGCCGTCAACTGCTCGGCCACGAGCGTGACCACCGCGCGTCCGCGCAAATCGTACATGGCGAGTTCCGTATGCGCACCGACATTCAATACGAAGCTGATCTCGGTCTTCGGATTGAACGGATTCGGAGCGATGGACGTGATACGTCCCGGCCCCGGGACGTCCTGGAGATCTACTCCGGTCGGGTAGAACACATACGGGGTGGGTTCGTGCGGCATGCAGCTCTTCACCATGAGTTCCCTGAAGCAGACCTGGCCATAGATGTCCCACATGTCCCAGGGCGGTTCCGTGGAGACCAGCTCCACTACCTGCAAACCATTTGCCGTGACGGCGAAACAGGACTCGTACCAGATCTCCGCCGACAGGGAATTGCCGTTGTACGTATAATCCGGTGTATCGGAACGGGCTTCCCCTGGAGG
>DAOWLV010000243.1 GCA_030643455.1 Candidatus Krumholzibacteriia bacterium
AGACCGGAATGCCGAGTCAGCCCGCAACAGGAGGTTGCGGGCCGACGTCCCCGGATACAAAGAAACACCCCAACCTGATGACAAGAATCGCTTCATCGGCACTCATCATGATGGCAGGGATAATTATTTGCATCCCTTCGGTCGCACTTTCGGAGACGGAGGTTGAGACGGAGCTAAGAGAGGAACAGGCGGCCATTGAATCCGGGGACGGGATTTCGGCTCGGGGGAAGAAAGCGTTATTTCGGGCCCGGACCAGGCAGGATGAAGGGGATTTTGAAGGGGCGGCTTCCATAATGGTGGAGTGGCTGGACGGGAAGCCGGAACGGGCTCACCCGCTGTTGCTGTTCAATCTGGCGCTCAGCCATTTTGCTTTGGAACAGGATCGGTTGGCCTATGAGGATTTGACCCAGGCAGTGGAAATCGAGCCGCGGTATGGACGGGGGTGGCTGCGGCTGGGTGAGGCCGCCTATGGGCTGGAAAAATTCGCCGAGGCCGGAGATGCCTTTGAGCGGGCCTATGATCTCACTCCGGAGCATACACCGGAGATTCTCTACTACGCGGGGGTCAGCCTGTTGATGGGCCAGGAGCCCGGGCGGGCCCTGGAGGCACTGGAGAAACTGCTGGCCGGTCATCGTGAAGGTGCGGATCTGGACTGGTATCAGGCCATGATTTCTGCCGGTATCGAGGCGGACCGTCCCGGCGTGGTGGAGCCGTTCGTGGATCAGTTGCAGGCGGACAATCCCTCGGAACCTCGGGCCTGGGAACTGTCCTACCAGTTTGCCGTGGGGCAGGAAGATTACCGTTCGGCCGCCGTCAGCCTGACGGTTGCCGGCTACCTGCGGCCCCTGAGCCGAAGCGAAGCGGTCCAGCTGGGCGATCTCTACTCGGTGATCTCGGTGCCGGTGAAGGCCGCCGGTTATTACGAACAGGCCATGGACATGCCGACAACCACAGACGACATCGAAAGCGGCCGCACCGATGAGTACGAACGGTTGGCCTCGGCCTGGCTCGGGGCCCACGATCACGACCGGGCCCGCGCGACCCTGCAAACAGCTCTCAGCGAACAGGAAACCGTCGGGCTGTGGTCCCTGCTGGGTGATCTCGAATATCTGGATAAGGATTTCGAGGCCGCCCTGACGGCGTTCGGCCGCTCCTGCGAAGTGGATCCGGATTTCGGACGCGGCTGGTTGATGATGGGCTACTGCGCCATCGAACTGGGCCGTCAGGACGAGGCCCGTCGGCACCTGGAAAAAGCAGCGGAATATCCCGGCCAGGCCGCCGGCGCGCGCAGCCTGCTCGGCAGGATCGGGCCCTCAGGATCCTGAGTCGGTTCTCAACCGGCAAACCAGCCGCCGCTGATCGAGTGATATGATTTCGAGCTGATATTCCTGCGGACGCCCGCGCCAGGCGTGGCGAATGTCCAGGAGCCGATCATCGACCAGGTTCCACAGGCCCTCGTGGTCCATCCAGGTGGTGGGCGGGGTGCCACACCAGCCCGGCTTGTGCACCATCAATCCCCCATGCTCGCTGAACTCATAACCGAGATGATTTCCGGAGAGGGAGGGCGCCCGGGCGAAAACCTGGGTCCCATCGGCTTCCTTGGTCTCGAGAATCCAGACGCCGACCAGGTCAAGGGGCGAAGCGATGTCCGGACCAAGTGGCGGGCCAAGCGGCGAGCCAAGCAGCGGGCCGGGCGGCGAGACAGGTTCCGAAGTGCTGGTGCAGGCGGCCAGAAGCAGAGTCAGGCCTATGGCCATGGCCAACGTTCCGCGGGTCTTCATGGTCATCCCTCCCGTTCTCGAGATTTATCTACGTTTTTGCATCGGCCTCTTGGGGGTGGAGCTGGCAATCTGATCGGGCGATCGGTCGGCTCCCCCCTTGCCGCGCACGATCACCGGTTTGGATCCGGGACGATCGCCGGTGGGAGTCTTGGTGCGCGGTGTGTCCGCCCGTGGCTTGGCCAGCGGTTGGTAGCGCTTTCGCGGCGGTGGGGGTTCTTCGTAGCCCCCCGGTCCGGGATATGGTTCGGGGTAGGGAACCGGAACGTAGACGATCTCAACGAAATGGGTGCCGTGACCCTGGTAAGGGAGTGGGGTGCAACCGGATAACATCATTCCGGTGACCAGGACCAGGAACCCCGTCAACATCGTGATCGATTTTTTCATCAGAATACCCCCGTCAGTGGGTGGTTTGCCTTAATGAATTAATGATGTAATCATTATATCTATAAAACATGAAAGCGTCAATGTATTAAATCAATGTTTGCCTGTTTGGGTGTTCTGTGTTATAAGATTTTTAAAGACAACAGATTGACAGGAGAACGCCATGCCCCTGGGCCGACCGCACAGCAAGGACTATCCGGAGAAATACAAGAATTCCTTCGAGTTGTACCAGTTGACCCAGCCTCAGGCCCCGGTCGGAACCCCCCTGGCCGATCAGGTCGCAGCCTACCTCGAATGGGCCATCACCCAAGAGCAGGACGGATTCGAGATAGGCGAGATCGTCAACATCGGGGCCCTGGCCGAGGGGTTGGAAAAATCCCGCAACATCGCCTCCAAGGGTGTGGAGCAACTGGTGGCCAAGGGAATGCTGGCCCGAACCAAGCCGAAATCCCCCTACGAGATCGTATCGCTCGAACCCATCTTCACGGATTCCAGACTGGTGGCCGACGAGCAGATTTCCCTGACCCTGAAAATGGATTCGGAATCCACCTTCAGCGATGTCCGGCGCCTGAAATTCCCTGATCCCGAGGATCCCTTCGCGAGATTCCTGGTTGAGGAACTGGCCGCCAGCAGCGACGGTCTCGTTCACGAAGCGGCCGAACGAAACTGGATTTCGGGCGAGGTGCTGTACTACCTGCGCATGCGTTCGGCAGCCCGCGACGAGGGTTCGGTCGGGTATCTGGCCGAGGTCACCTTCCTGAACCTGACCGATGACCAGTCCCAGGGTTTCATTGACCGGTTCACGCTTCTCAGGCAACAGCAGGTGTCGCGCTTCTCCATGTATCCGGTGCTGGAGCAATGCGGCTTGACGGATCTGCGTGCGGGCCGCACGCTGGTGTCCATCGGCAATCCGCCCGAGTTCATCGCCCGCGAACTGGAGGGATTCATCAACGGACGCACCATCGACATGGAGGACTACTCGGAGGGCAGGACCATGCTCAAGTGGAGCTACGCCCTTTTCAAGCCCGACACCAATCCCATGGCCACTTTTTCGGTGTGTTATGTTCGCCCGGACCTACTCAGTGTTTTCATTCGCATGTTGGATGTGGAATTGAAATAGGAGGAGTTCATGAAAAAATTCACCATCATTTTATTGGTTGTACTGCTGCTGGCCGTGGCGTTTTGGCTGACGCAGTGCCAGGACAAGGAACCCACTGAACAGGCGACAACCGAGCAGGCAACCACTGAACTGACACCCGTTGAACCGAAACCCGCTGAATTGACAGCCAAGGAAAAGACCCTCGCCAGGTTGAAAAACGCGACCTACATGGGCATCCAGGAAAAGGATCCCGTGACCCTGACCGACGGCATCTGGGTTGGCGAACCCTCCCAAGAGGGCGGGTCTTCACGGCCGAGCGTCTTTTTCGTGCGCGACTTCCTCCTGGAAGGGGATATCGACGGCAACGGGACCGACGAAGCGGCAGTCCTGCTGGCCGCCAGCTCCGGGGGAACGGGCGTGAACATCTATCTGGCGGCTGTCAGGATCACGGACGACAAGCTGGATAATCTCGACACGAAACTGGTCGGTGACCGGGTCCAGATCCGCAAGGCCGGGTTCGGGGCGGAACACATATTCCTGGAGTTGGTGGAGGCGGGTCCGGATGACCCCATGAGCAACCCCGGTGAACTGACCATGGTGGGCTGGAACCTGGTGAATGAGAAACTGGTTCCTCTGGAGGTCGCCACCAAGCCCCGCCGATTGTCCCTGGATACGATCGCCGAATCCGAGTGGTCGCTGCGCTGGTGGGGCATGGATGAACCTGCTGATGCCGAACCGGGAATCACCCTGTCCCTGAAGGACGGCAACCTGGGTGGCAGCAGCGGCTGCAATTCCTATTTCATGGAAGCCAAAACCGGCAAAATGCCGGGTGACCTCTCCATGGGACCGTCCGGGGGCACCATGAAGGCCTGCCCGGACGATGTCATGGCCGTCGAAAAGCGGTACCTGGCCCAGATGGCCGGCGTGAAGAGATACGGCTACCTGGCCGGGATGCTGGCGCTCACCTACGAGGTTGACGGAACCATGGGCGTCATGCTGTTCGAGAGGCAGACGATCGAGTAGACAAGAACAACTGTCCCGCCGGTATATGGCCGGCGGGATCATGTAAGAAAGAGACCATGATGAATTTCGTGAAATACAAATGGGCGGGATTTGTGCTGTTGGCGGCCCTGATGGTGACGATCGCGGTCCTGGCGGACGAGCCGGCCGAAACCACCGAAACCACCGAAACCGTGGATCCCATCGAAACCTCCGAACCCACCGATGAGGACGGCATCCGTCTGGCCGTTCTTAACTACGTCAACTCGATCTACCAGGTGAAGCCTGAGCTGGTCGACGAGAGTGTGCACGCCAAGCTGCAGAAAGTCGGCTTCGTCCCGAACAAGGACGGAGATGGTTACCGAGAAATGTGGATGACCAGGGACGAACTTAGGGAACTTGCCGTCCACTGGAATCAGGATGGCAGCATCGATCCCGCGACGGCCAAGGCGGAGGTGAAGATCCTCGCCCAGCTCGACCAGACCGCCGTCGTGCGTCTGGACGCCGAGTGGGGTGTCGACTTCATCCAGCTGGCCAGAATGAAGGGGACCTGGATGATCATCAACGTGATGTGGCAGACGTATCCCAAGGAATAGGTGATACACCGAAAAAAGGGCCGGCTGCGTATGCGTCCGGCCCTTTTCGATACCTGTCAGCGAAGACTCACTCCTCGTTGATGACCTCCAGCAAGAACTCCGCCGCCCGGTCGCTGTCGAACCGCGAGACCCAGAACACGGCCTCCTTTTTGATCTCGAGATCTTCTTCAATGCGGATGATCTCGATCAGTGCGTCCAGGGCGGCCTCCTGGTCATCCATGCGGGTGATGACGTGGCAGATCTGCCGTTTCATGTCCCGGCTATCGGTCTTGGCGTAGACCTGCCGCACAAAGGCCAGGTCCAACTGCCCACGCTGGGCGGCGAAAAACATCGCCCGGGACCGCAGTTCCTCGTCGGCCGAGGGGTTGTTGATCAGGTCCATGAAAACCTGGTCGGGCACATCACCCTCGGCCCGCGACAGGGCAAAGAGCGAGGCTTCGAGCATCTCGGGGTCCTTGTCCGATTTCAGGATTTTCACGGCCACCTCAATGATGTCCTGGTCGCGGCCGGTCTGGCTGATGCCGAACAGGGCCTGCTGGCGCAGTTCCGGATCGGCGTTGGGATCCAGGGCGATTTCCGCGAGAATACCGAAGGCTTTTTCCCCACCGTGCCGGCCGATGGCGAACATCGCGGCCTGGTCGAGTTCCGGATCGTCCACGCGATGGAAAAGGTCGACGATGGCGTCAAGGGCCCGGTCGCTGTCTTTCATCGACAGGCACATCACCAGTTCGGAGAGCATCTCGGG
>DAOWLV010000271.1 GCA_030643455.1 Candidatus Krumholzibacteriia bacterium
CCGGGTGAAGTCCAGCAGGTACCCGTAAAGGGCCAGGGTCCCGATCTTGCCAAACTTCAGATCGGCATTGATCAGATGGCTGGCCATGTCTTTCGAGGAACCGACGACCGTCTGGACCCGGTTCAGATACCTGTAGGAGAATTCGAGAATGTCCAGGGACGAATTGGTGAACGTGAACGCGTCGAAGTTCTGGTGGTTCTGACGCCAGCCGACGTTGCCGACAAAACGCGCATCACCGATGATGATTTCCTCGCGTCCCAGCTGGGCCTTGTTGGCGGAATTCTTCCACTGAAAGTAGGCCTGGTTGATCGTCGTCTGCGCGGGATCGGCCACCACCGGCCTGTCCGTCACACCGTTGTTCAGGTGTCCCGCCCCCGCATTATTGTACGCTTGGGCGTTGCCGATGACCGTCACGTCCTGGGCCTCGATGAGGAAACTGGTATTCCTGTAGGGCAGGGACTTGAAGCCGACGGTGGTCCGAAGAGTGGAAGCGTGGGCGTTCTTGTCGATACCATCCTGATCCACTTCCTCGTAGCGATAGAGGAAACTGAGCAAAGGTGTACCCTTGTAGAAGGCATCCCCGAGAGTCTCGGCCTGCGGGGCATCTTCGGCCATAACCGGTAGGGCCAGGACCAGCAGCAAGGCAGTCAGAACACAACCAAGCAGTGGGCGGTTCATCGCGTTCTCCTTCCAGAGATTTTCTCCATAATTCCCCTGGGTTATCCCCTAGGCGTCGCCTGGGTTTACCCGAACGGCAGAATATTGGACCAAGTTGTCTTTAATATAAAGTTTTATTTTGGTTTTTTTTTAACAACCCAGATCGATCATGGCCGATACAAACCCAACTGGATCGTTGCATTCAAAGAGAAAAAGTCTACCTTTATCCTATGTTTATCCGGAACGGCATCGCCGCCCTGGCCTTCTGGGCCCTGCTTTTGGCACCCTTCCTGTGCGGATTGGGTGTCCTGGCACACTCCTGTATCTGTGGGGATTCCCCCGAATGCCGCCACGAGTTGGATTGTTCCAGCGATCCCTGCCAGATTCTTGCTCGCCGTACGACCGACCAGGACAGCAAACAGGGAAACTCGCCCGACGAGGTCGAGCCGTTCAACCCTCCGGCTTTGGTTGACGGTTTTGTTGGCCAGATCGAGACAGGGCCTGACCTGATATCCGTTCCGACCGGTGATTTGCCGAACATGATTGTATTGGACTCGTCCCTGCCTCTTCTCTGCTGATTACCCCTCAATTTCCAGATTTTTCCTAGTCGTGAGACCGGTCTGCCCATGGGCCGATCATCTTATCCATGTGATTTTTCAGAGGTAGTCTGATGAATAAGAATCGGATAGGTCCAAGCCCGCTCGGGCTTGGCGGATTCCTGGCCCTGCTGGTTTTCCTACTGGGATCGTCAGCGATGGAAGTTATCGCCCAAGGACCGGACACTCCCCCGGACCTGGAAGGCAGGGAACTGATCCTCGAAGTGGCCATCGACCTGGCCCTTCAGTTCAACCCTGGCCTGAAGGGTTTCACCGCTGCCGAAAATGAAGCCCTGGCCCGGGCGGAGCAGGCCGGCCGGGGATTCAATCCCGAGCTGGGTCTGGAGGTGGAAAACTTCATCGGTTCCGGAGATTTCAGCGGGTTTTCGTCGGCGGAATACACTCTTTTCCTCGCCCAGACCTTCCAGCTGGGGGGCAAATTATCAAAGCAACGGGAAGCTGCCGGCTGGAACGCGGATATGGTCCGGTTGGAAGCCCGCCTGCAGGCCCTCGACCTCCAGGCCCAGGTGACCCGTGTCTTTGTTGAAATCCTCACGGCCCAGCAGGAAGTGGCCCTGGCCAGGGAACTGGTCCGGCTGGCCGAACAGGATCTGAAATTCGTCGAGCGGCGGGTGAAAAAGGGGGCCACTTCACCGGTGGAAATCAGCCGGGCCCAGGTGGCTCTTTTTTCGGCCCGTATGGTTCTGGATTCCACCCGACAGGCCCTGAGGATCAAAAAGGTCCAGCTGTCCACGTTGTGGAACACCACCACGCCCACCTTCGGAACAGCCTCGGGCTCACTCGAATCAGTCCAGCCGGTTCCGGATTGGGAGGAAATGGTCCGCCGACTGGACCAGAGCCCCCGCCTGAAGCGGATGGAGTTGGAGGCCGGCAGCCGGCGGGCCGAACTGGCCGTGCTCCAATCCCAGGGGAAGATCGATCTGACCGCGTCGGCCGGAATCCGGCACTTCGGTAATGGCGGCGACAACGCGGCGGTGGCGGCCATTTCCATTCCCTTGCCCGTGATCAACCGAAACCAGGACGGCATCCGGGCCGGGCAATATGGCCTGGATCAGGTGGACGCCCTGCGCCAATCACAGTTGGTGACACTGCGTAATGAACTGGCCGGACAGCATGAACAGATGACCACCGCCTATATCCAGGTCGTATCCATCCGGGATAAAATTCTCCCCGCGTCAGAGCAGGCCCTGACTCAGACCAACATCGCCTACCGGAAAGGGCTTTTTACCCTTACCGACGTCATTTCCGTTCGCAGGACCTGGTTCGAATTGAACAGCCGCTACTTCTCGGCCCTGGCCAGCTACCAATCCGCCGCAGTGGAAATCGCCCGGATTCTCGGGGAACACCAGCCCAACCAACTCAATCCACTGGAGAATGACTGACATGATTCACTTGAAGAAAAAGGCCGGCAATAAGCTGATCGTTTCCGTGGTGGCCCTGCTCTTGTGGACCTTGAGCGGACCCGTCCGACCGGCAACGGCTCAGGATGATCACCCCCACGGTGATGAGCACCTGGAGGATCTCATCATCCTCAGCCCCGCCGAAATGCAGGAATTCAACATCCAGGTGGCCGAGGCCCGGCCCGGTGCCATCGTGCTGACACGCAGCCTTCCCGGCGAGATCAAGGTCAATGGGAACCGTATTGCCCACATCGTGCCCCGGTACAGCGGCATCGTGACCGAGGTCCGCGCACAAGTGGGAGATGATGTTCGCGAAGGCCAGGTCCTGGCTGTTGTCGAAGGAGACGAAAGCCTCGCACCCTACGAAATGACGACCTTCATCGCCGGAACCATCATCGAAAAACACATGACCCTGGGGGAACCCGTATCTCGGGATAACGACAGTTTCGTGGTGGCGGACCTGAGCACCGTCTGGATCGACATCACGGTTTATCTGCGGGATCTGGATGTGATCAAGGTTGGTGAAAAAACCACGGTCCGGGCCGGGTCCAAGGGCGGGACCGTCACCGGGAAAATCAGTTACGTCACACCGGTGGTCGACGAACACACCAGGACCGCGACTGCCAGGATGGTCGTCGACAACCCCGACGGCTACTGGCGGCCCGGCATGTTCGTCATGGCTGAGATCAGGACCGGCGAATTCGTGGCCGAGATCATGGTGCCCTCTTCCGCCGTACATACGCTGAATGGCCAACCCGTGGTTTTCGTGGAAAAACGCGGAGGTTTCGAACCCCGGCCGATCGACATCGGGCGCAAAGGCAATGATCAGATGGAAATCGTGTCGGGTCTGGAACCGGGTGAGCGTTATGTGAGCGTCGGCGGCTTCACCCTGAAGGCCGAACTGGGCAAGGATTCCCTTGGCGACGGCCACGCACACTAGGAGGTGGGTCATGCTGGACAGGATCATTGAATTCAACCTGAAAAACCGCCTCGTGACCATGGTGGCGGCCTTGATCATGATGGGTGCCGGTTTCTATTCCTATACGAAATTGCCGGTGGACGCTTTCCCCGACGTTTCGCCCAACCTGGTCCAGGTTTTCACGGTGACCAGTGGTCTGGCCCCCGAGGAAATCGAAAAATACGTGACCTACCCCGTGGAAGCGGCCATGACTGGCCTGCCCGGAGTGGACAAGGTCAGATCGGTTTCCAACTTCGGCCTGTCGGTGGTGAACATCTACTTCGAAGACGGGATGGACATCTACTTCGCCCGCCAGCTGGTCGGGGAAAGGTTGCAGGAGGCCAGGGAGCAGATTCCCGAGGGTTTCGGTGATCCGGAAATGGGTCCCATCGCCACAGGTATGGGATTGGTTCTTTTCTATTATCTGGAAGACACCACCGGCCAGTACTCCCTCGAGGAGCTGCGTTCGATCCAGGACTGGTTGATCAAGTTCAATCTGCAGACGGTACCCGGGGTCACCGAAGTCCTGGGCATCGGCGGATACGAAAAACAATTCCATATCGAGGTGCACCCGGAGCAATTACTGCGTTATGGAGTGACACTGAGCGAGGTCATCGAACGGGTCAGGGCCAACAACCTGAATGTGGGCGCCCAGTTCATCGAAAAAAACTCCGAGGAATTCGTGGTCCGGTCGATCGGTCTGGCCCGGAACTTGGACGACCTGCGGGACATCGTCATCCTGACCGAAAGCGGGCGTCCCATCTACCTGGGCGACCTGGCGGACATCAAGATCGGCGGGGCCATCCGGCGGGGCCTGCAGTCACGCAACGGAACCGGTGAAGTGGTGGCCGGTCAGGTGATCAAACTCTTCGGAGCCAACAGTTCCGAGGTCATCGCACGGGTCGAGGATAGGCTCGATGAAATCAACGGCATCCTGCCCGAGGGCCTGAACATCGTTCCCTACTACGAGCAGAAAACCCTCGTCCAGGCGGCGGTCAAGACGGTGACCGATGCGCTTATACAGGGCGTATTGCTGGTGGCCCTGGTACTGCTGGTGTTCATGGGCGGAATCCGTCCCAGCATCGTGGTGGCTCTTTCCCTTCCGTTTTCCGTGCTGTTCGCGTTCCTGATGATGGGCCGCATGGGCATGACGGCGAACCTGATGTCCCTCGGTGGGTTGGCCATCGCCATCGGCATGATGGTCGACGGCACCATCGTCATGATCGAAAACGTGGACCGGCACCTGCGGAAAAGCGACCCGGACAAAACAAGAATCCAGGTGATTTCCGCCGCCTGCCGGGAAGTGGCCCGCCCCATCCTGTTCGCCATCGGCATCATCATCCTGGTGTTTGTCCCCCTGCTCACCCTGCAGGGCGTGGAAGGCAAGACGTTCCGACCCCTGGCCTAC
>DAOWLV010000448.1 GCA_030643455.1 Candidatus Krumholzibacteriia bacterium
CCGGCTTTCCTTGAACCTGAAGCTCCCTGCTCTTATCATCTGGCCCAGACGTGAATGACTTCCATCTCGTTTCGCGATACCCATCCCTGTTCCCGGACCGACCGGTCCGCCCTCGGGAGGAAATGAATGAAATACGCCGACAGCGGTGTGAACATCGATGCCGCCACCCGCGCATTGGACCGGAGCAAAAAGGCCATTCGCTCCACCTGGGACAGCCGTGTCCGGAACGAACTCGGGGCTTTCGGAGGACTGTTCCAGGCCGCCGAAGGGGAACCCCTGCTTGTGGCCAGCGTGGACGGCGTCGGCACCAAGGTCATGGTCGCCAAACTGGCCGGCCGCTACGACACAGTGGGCCAGGATCTGGTGAACCACTGTGTGGATGACATCCTGGTCCAGGGCGCCGAACCCCTGTTTTTCCTGGATTATTTCGCGACCTCCCGGCTGAAGGAGGATGTCCTGCCGGAAATCATCGCCGGATTTGCCCGCGGCTGCCGGGAAAACGGCTGCGCCCTGCTCGGCGGCGAAACCGCCGAGATGCCGGGAGTCTACGGGGAGGGGGAGTTCGACCTGGCCGGGACCATCGTCGGAAGGGTGCGCGAGGAGGATGTCATCGACGGCAGCGGGATCATGGCCGGCGACAGGGTCTGGGGATTGCCCAGCACCGGGCTCCACACCAACGGGTACTCCCTGGCCAGGGCCGTCCTGCTGGAGGAGGCCGGTTTCAAGGTGACCGACAAACCCACCGAACTCGGCGGAAAATCGGTGGGTGACGCCCTGCTGGCGGTGCACCGCAGCTATCTGAATGACCTGCGGGCCGTGTGGTCCGTCTTTGGGCGGCCTGCCGTCCACGGCCTGGTCCACATCACCGGCGGCGGATTCTACGACGACATTCCCCGGGTTGTGCCCGACGGCCTGTGCGTGGATGTCGATCCTTCGACCTGGATTCCCCTGCCGGTCTTCAAGCTCATCGAGGAAAAAGGCGGAGTGGCCGATCGCGAGATGTACCGGGTCTTCAACATGGGTGTCGGGATGGTGGTGGTCACCGCCAAGGAGGTGGACCTGACCAAGGTGGAGGGGCTGGGTGCCACCGAGATCGGTACCGTGATTCCGGGATCGGAAAAGGTCCGGTTGCCTTTCTGATCCCGAACCAACCAATTGATAAGGCCGGCGCTTTTTCGCCGGCCTTTTTTGGGACATGTCCCTCGGTTGCCCGCCTCCCGGCCCAGCTTCCGGGACAGGAACGGGACACACGCCGAGTGGGGTAGTGAAAACCGTCCATATTCCGTAATCCCACTAACTCTTATGGTTCAACAAGTTAATGTACAGGAGGATTTCCCGCTCATGCCCAAAGATGCCGGTCCGGTTCCTGGCACTTCCTGTGCAATGTGGATTCCGCAACAATCCACCAATACCAGGGGCAGATTGAATGGACCAATTTTGGCAGGAAGAAATCAGGGGTTATCCACACGGAGGCAAGGGCGCGGCGGTCTGGGTCGTTCGCCGGGACGGCAACGATGCCACGTCGCCGCTCAAGATCCTGTTCACCTGGGCGGTGGGCCGGGGACTTTCACAGGGGATGGATCAACGTCCCCCTCTGGGTGCCCTGTTGAAGGCGATGGTCGAGCGCAGGGAAGAGATGTCTTTCCAGACCGATGACACCGCGCTTTGGGTCGAACCGCTGCTCGAAAAGGGGCAGGTGAGAGGCTGCCTGGGCATATGGTTCCAGGCCGATCGCACCTGGCGGGAGGCCATCTTTCTGTGGGGGCAACGCCTGGCTGCTCGGCTGGGTCCGGTGCTGGGGCAACTCGAGCCCCAACCGATTCTGGATTCCACGAAGATTTCCAGCGGACAGGGCACGCTTTTCCCGCTGCCAAACCTCCTGTGCAGGTCCGGATCCGTGGGTGGGAAGGGAAAAAAGGGGAACCGGCTACGCAACTTTCCCCTGCCCCGGCCGGTCGCGATTCCGGGGATTCCCGGTTGCATCGGCTGCAGCCGGGAGATGGTCGAACTCGGGGCGAGCCTGCAGGGCGTCGCAACCAGTGGAGTAAACGTCCTCTTGAAAGGAGAGACGGGCACGGGAAAGGAGGTCATTGCCAAAGCGTTGCATCAATGCAGTGACAGGAGAAATGGTCCCTTCGTGGGGCAGAACTGCGCCGCCCTCCCGGCTTCCCTTTTTGAAAGTGAACTTTTTGGCCACCGGGCGGGGGCCTTCACCGGGGCCAGCGGCGAAAAGAAAGGCCTGCTGGCCTCCGCCCAGGGGGGAACCTTCTTCCTGGATGAAATCGGGGACATGCCGATGGAACTCCAGATGAAACTGTTACGGGTGATTCAGGAACGCCAGGTTCGCCGTATCGGGGAACTGCAGAGTCGAAACATCGATATCCGCTTTCTGGCAGCCAGTCACAAGGACCTTCCGGCGGAGATCACCCAGGGTCGCTTCCGGCTGGACCTCTACTACCGTCTCAAGGTGGTCGCCCTGGAGATTCCACCTCTGCGGAACCGGCCGGAAGATGTCCTGCCGTTGTTTTCCTACTTTCTCAAGAAATGTGGTAAAGACTTTGGAAACATGAGAATTACCGAACAGGCAATAGCCAATTTGCAGGCATGGCGTTGGCCCGGAAACGTGCGGGAACTGGAAAACGAGGTCCAACGGTTCCTGGCCCTGTATCCGGAGGCCGACACGATCACCCTGGGCTGTCTGTCCCGGGATATCCAGGCAGCTCGAACCGCGAGGGTGGATGCCGCCGATCTCGGCACGTTACGCGAACTGGGCAAGGCCCACGAGATCCTCGAA
>DAOWLV010000391.1 GCA_030643455.1 Candidatus Krumholzibacteriia bacterium
AACTGGACAGTCGGGGCACCGGTCGCCCCGCTGAGATAGCGCAACCAACCAATGCCTCCAAAGGGCTGGTAACCCCATTTGGGCTGAGCGTCGGGCCAGTCGCGATGGCCGCCCACCACATGGCCGGTAAAACGCATGATGAAGCCGATGCCCGGAGCCCCGCTCTGCGGCCCAGTCGGCGCCTGGACCTCATGGATGGTGATCGGACAGACGATTTCGTAATCCTGCCAGGTAGCTTCCCCCAGCAGGAAGATGCGGTCGTAGCCGGTGCTGATGGTGCGTAGGCCCTGGGAACCGGTGGCCCAGTCGCCGTCCACGGACTGCCCCACGTTCTGGGGATCGGTCACCGTGCTCCAATCGACGTTCAACGGGAAGGGCGAGGAGCCAATTTCCCGGGTTACGTTGGTGACAGCCGTGTCTTCCTTGCCGTGGATGTCCACCGCGTGCACGGCGATGGTGTTGATTCCCAACGACAACTGGCTCTGCGGCAGGTCCACATTGAAGTCGCCGTTGGCGGCCAGGCGTTTGCCATCGCCGAATCCGTCGGGGCGGTTGCCCCAGGTCAGTGGCTGTTCCGCCCCTCCGTTGACGCTGTACCCCAGAGTGGCCAGGTCTTCCCACCGGGCGACATTACCCATCAGGTTGAAGTCGGTCTGGGCCACTCCCAGGTGACCAACGCGCTGGTCGGTGCCGCCCCACACGGTGACGACAGGCCTGATATCCTCATTCAGGAACTGCTGATCGGCGGTCGAGGCGGAATTACTCAGTGCGTCGGTTGCCTGAATACTGAAGTGGTACACCGCGCCAGGCGTCAGGCCGGTGAGGGCGAACTGGTGGTTGAGGCCGTCGCCGCTGGTGCCGACCACGTCGGTCCCGTACCCCGTGTCGAGACCGAAGCTGAGCAGGGTCGTGGCAGACTCGTCGGTGATGCAGGTAATCAGGGCAGAATTGGTGCCGGGATCGGGCAGGACAACGATATCAGTCACCAGGGGCGGCCAAATATCGACCAGACCATCGTCCTCCGGATCAATTGGAGCGCTGGTGTCGAAGAAGTAGTCGACCACCGCATCAAAGGCCGGGGCCGGGCTGCCGGCATTACCCGCATACACGCCGACGTTGTTCAGTACGAGGGTGTGATCGAAGTTGAATTCCGTCTGCCAAGCAGTTCCGTCACTGGACCAGTCTACGATGAAATTGTCACCAACACGGTTTACCCGGATCCACAACAGGCTGTTGGTCGGTACAACCACGTCGCCGTGAACGGTCGGGCTGTTCGCGACGAAGCTGGCGGCGAACAGGTGCAGATCCGACCCATCGTGGTAGTAGTCCAGGCGGATGTAGTTTCCCGGGCTTTCCTCGAGAAGAAGTCCCTGGATCTGGAAAGAGTTGGCTGGAGCGGTCTCGAACTTGACCTCCAGACCGATGTCCAGGTTGGCCACCGGCTGGACGATGCGGGCCGTGTTGTTGCCGCCGGTCCACAAGTCATGTTCGGTGCCGCCGGGCACCGAAAGAGTTACCACGCCGTAGGCCTGGTATGCCGAAGAGTCCCCCACCGGATCGACAAAGTTCCACAGACCCTCGTCAAGACTGAAAGCGCTGAAGTCGTCGCTCACGGCCACTGCATCGGCCTGGGCCATGGGGTCCGTCACAAGAACGGCCAGGGTTTCGGCGGCTCCCGCGATTTCCGCATCGGCCACGGTATGGTCCTCGGCGAATCCCAGGGTGAAGCTGCGGCCGGCTCCGGTCAAACGGCCCTCCAGAGGATTGGGCGAGGTATCCAGCACCCTCCCGAAGCCGAAGACCGTCATCTCGGGGGTTGATCCGGGGGATTGGCCAAGGGGGCTGTAGGATTCCGGGCTGCCGTCGCCCTGGTCATCTGAGAAAAACAACACACGTGAGGCGGCGGTGTCCCTGAAGTAGACCCATTCGGGGGGAACAAGGGTATCTTCCCAGTCGGCTGCGTAGTCATAAGCGCTGGTCTGGGTGCCGTCGGAACGGACCACCACGTCGCCGGCATCCATGCTGCCGCCGACCGTGCCCTCGTAAAGGAACCAGTAGGGTCCGTTGTCCGCGGGTCCTGCCTCCAGCACCGTCATCCGGGCATAATCGGGGTAGAATTCCCACAATACATCCCAGGAGTTTTCCAGTGGTCCCGCCTGCGAGCGCACCGACACCTTCAAGGGGCCGGCGTTGACCAACCAGCTCGTGCCGTTGGTGAATCCGGGGTGGAAAAAACTGTTGGCGGCGTCGCCCTCGCTGAAGACCAGGTTCGGGATGCCGCGAAACTCGCCAGCGGTTTCGCTGCCGGGGACGTCATGAAACGAAATCCAGTCCTGCGAATCGAGATCGATCAGGCTCGCCAGACCTCCGCCCTGGGTCTGGTACATGTAGGTCGCCTGGGGCGTCGCGATCTGATAGGTCAATTGGTTTTCATAGGTGAGACTGTCCACACTGACAGGGAAGGCAACCACCGGAGGCGCCGGGCAATCGGGACAGACTCCGACCAGATCGAAGGCCAGTTGGTAATAGCGGGTCTCACCGGCAAGAGTGACGCCGTCCATGATGAACACGAGGTTGCCCGCGGCGTTGGTGGTCGGGTCGAAGCCGGGGTCCTGGTCAAACTGGAAAAGCACCGCATCGTCGATCAAGTCGCCCGCGAAATCGACCTCCACCACCTGAAGTGATTGGACATCGAGAGTTCCGGGAATGCTGGCCAGAGCAGCTGTCAGGTCGATGGCCGCGTCGACGGGCTTGTCCAGCCGATCAGCTGTTCCAGCATCCACCTCTATTTCGAAATGGTGTTGCTGCTGGAAATTCTGGGCCAGCGCGGGGGTGGATAGGCCGACTACCAGGCACAAAACAACGGCGGCGGCACGGCCCATCGGAAATGAGCGGCCTCTCGTGATATTGCTCGGATTCAAGATACCCTCCAAATGGCAAAAATCCCCTGAACGTCGATATACCAGTTCGGCGTTGACGAGAATGCTGGTCAACAATTTTTTGAAGTAGGTCAACAAGCTAATCATATCCTTGCATGAGGACAATACCTAGTCCTTCGCATGGGAAAGGCCTGATCGTTTCATCCCCCCCGAATCTATCAATATTATACCGGACAGGACATCACTATTCAACAAAAAAATGGTCAATTTGATAAATAAATGGATGGCTGAATCCTGTGGATCCATGGTATTTACAGGGACAATCTCCTGCGAATCTTTTTCGCCCACCTTTTCCTGGTGGGTGGGTGGATGATGGGCAGCAGGACGATGAAACACGCCGCCAGGGATCCCTTGAGGATGATTTCGGCCACCAAGCCACTGCGTTCAGCCATGAGGTCGATGAGTTTGCCTTCTTTCCAGCTGCCCAGGAAGGTCCGGCCCAGCCCATCCTG
>DAOWLV010000012.1 GCA_030643455.1 Candidatus Krumholzibacteriia bacterium
AATTTCGTCGGTGACATCTTCACCGGCCGGGGTTACGAAAGTAATGGCGGCATCATCGACACCTACGGCATCGAGGCCCTGTTCACCCCGACGCTGGATATTTTCGGCCGTGCCGCCGACGTCAACGTGGCCAACCTGGAAGTTCCCTACACCGATCGCGGCACACCCCATCCCACCAAGAGCGTGGTGTTTCGCAGCCATCCCGAGAACATCACCGGCGTTGCCTACGCTGGTGTTGATCTGGTCACTCTCGGTAACAATCACATCATCGACTATGGCGAAATCGGCATGCTCGACACCATGGCCGGGCTCGACCAGTTGAATATCAGGTACAGCGGCGCCGGCACGTCGGACTACATGGCCCTTCTGCCCACGTTCTGGACCGAGAAGGGTGTGCGCCTTGGATTCCTGGGACTATGCAACCGCACAGGCCGGGCCTGGAACTACCAGCCGTTCCTGGATGCGGGTTACGACAAGCCGGGCTTCGCCTATCTGCTGCCCGACAATCTCGCCCGCTCCATCGACTACACCAGGACCCTTTCCGACATCGTGATCGTCCAGACCCACAGTGGCAACGAGTACCAAACGGCGCCACCGCCGGGATTGGTCATGGGTGGCGTGCCGGTGGGGCCCCCACCGGTCGAGGCGTCGGGCATCGGCCCTGATGATCCCGACTTCCAGTTCCGGGTCGAACCCACACCGGGTGAACGCGAATTGCGCCGGATGGCCATCGACATGGGCGCCGACGTGTTGATCAACCACCATCCTCACGTGCTGCAGGGATTCGAGTCGTACAACGGCAAGCTCATTGCCCACAGTCTGGGCAACTTCATCTTTGACCTCTATTACGCCGAGACCCTGCCCACCATGGTGCTGACCCTGGAAGTGGAGAAGACCGGCATCACCGGTTACCGCTTCACTCCCGCCTGGATCAACCACTGGATTCCCGAACCGGCCACCGGCAACCTGGGGCGTGAAATCGTGGGACGCCTGGCCGACTATTCGCGCCCCATGAACGCCATCGTCGTCCCGCTGATGGACAGCAACGAGGCCCGCATCCACCTGAGCCGCGCCGATCTCGATTCGACGGTCAACACCACCGAGGCGACATTGGCGCTGACCGAAAACGACGGTTACGCGGTGTCCGCTCCCTTGGCCTTGGCGGGCCAGGGCAACCTCTCGCATATCGATGGGGTGGCCGGCGGCGGTCCCTGGGAAGTGCGCTGGGGCCGTGAGATTCTCTGGCACGGCGGGTTCGAGGATGAAGGCGCCGACCTGTGGGAGGTCAACACCGACGACGAGGATCTCGTCACCGATATCACCCATGGCGGAGAGCGGAGCCTGCGTTTGCGTCGCCTGTCCGGCGCCGTGGGGCAGACGGGAACGGATCTGGAAAAGCACCTTCCCTGTGATCCGAACAAACAGCATTCGGCGGTGGCCTGGTTCCGTGCCGACAATGCCTATCAGGCCCGGGTCATGATCCGGTACTACGACAGCCGATACTCGGAAACACCTCTTGTCGATCTGGACCTGGCCCCCCGTTTCGACGGGTCCACAGGGTGGGTCCGGCAGTGGGGCGACCTGGGTACGCCGGGCACTGCTTTTTACTTCGAGATGCGGTGCGGGCACGAACCCCCGGCCGAGGATACCGGTTACAGCTGGTACGACGACCTTGCATTCATCGAGTGGGAACACTGGGTTCCGGGCGACGCCGACCAGGAGATTCCATCTCCCAACAACTACCGCTTCCTGCAGATCCGTAGCGCCGATACCGGCGCCGCGTCGGTTTTGGTCTCATACGGCGAAACGGCCTACGGACCCGGCCAGGTCAGCGGGGTTTCGGAGGAGACTCCCGTTGTCGCAGGCTTCGGACTGCACTGTTTCCCCAATCCCTTCAATCCACGGGTAACCATCGAGCTGAACATGGCGGCCGCACCGGCCACCGTGGTGACCGTCGAAGTTTTTGATGTGCGCGGCCACAAGGTCAGGACCCTGCACAAAGGGCCTTTGCCGGTTGGGATTCGCCATGGAATGACCTGGGATGGGCAGGATGATCGGGGAAGGGTACTGGCCAGTGGGGTTTATCTGGTTCAGGCCAGGGCCGGGGGGCGGCAGGTGGGGCAGAAGGTCACCTTGCTGCGGTGATGCCTGACCGAAAATTGAGAACGGGGGAATCCTGGAGTAAGGGAAACGAACCCCATGGTGGCGATTTCTTAATCGACCATCTATACTCAAGATATGGGCATCTGGAGGGATCGGCCCTTTTCTTGTCCTCTTGGAATACTGCAATAAGTCCAACCTGACCAAGCCGTCGGAAATCAAAGACAAGGTCCTTTTTATATATAGTGAGTGAATGTCACTGAAGCTGGCAACCCGCCGCCGGGGGTAATAGTGATGTCATGATTGAGGACCAACGAGAAACGGTATTGTTGACGGGAGCCTCCGGTTTTATCGGCAGGCATCTCATTGAAGCCCTGCAGGAACAATTCACCATTTTTGCCCTGGCTCGCCGGACACAGAAAGAGGCGGGGATCTCGTCCCACCCCAATCTTCACTGGATCCTGGTGGACATCACCGACGAAGAAGAACTGACCCGCACATTTTCCGAGACCATCCCCTCACAGCACCAGGTCGATTACGTCGTACATCTTGCCGCCTACTATGATTTCGGAGACCAGGTTTACAACGATACCTATGAGCAAACCAATGTGGTGGCCACCCACCGGATTCTGGAGCTCTGCCAGCAACGCGACATCAAGCGGTTCATTTTCACCAGTTCCCTGGTGGCCAGCGAATTTCCGGCACCGGGTGATCTCGTCTACGAGAAGTCACCCTTGAATGCCGACTTCCCCTATGCCATCACCAAACAGAAAGGGGAAGCCTTTACCCGGGAGTTCTCCGAATTCTTTCCCTGTACGGTCCTCCGCCTGGCGGCTGTCTACAGTGATTGGTGCGAATACGAACCCATGTACTATTTCCTGAAAACCTGGCTTTCCAACCGCTGGGATGCCCGCATTTTTGTCGGTCATCGGGGGATGTCCATTCCCTATGTCCATATATCCTGTGTCACGGGCATCATCCGGGCCATCATGGAAAAAACGGATGAAATGAAACAGTTTGATGTTTTCCTGGTGAGCCATGATAAGCCCACATCACTTCTGGACCTGTTCCATGCCGCAACCCGGCTTTACCTCGGTGAACAACGTGAAGCCATTCACTTTCCCATCTGGATAGCCAAGATGGGGGTGTTCATGCGGGATATGGTCGGTCGTTTGATAGGAAACCGACCCTTCGAGCAGATGTGGATGACCAATTACATCGACAAGGAATTCCACACCGATTGCACCTACACTCGGGAGACGATCGGATGGGAACCCAGGGATCGCTACCGTATCGAACACCGGATCTTGTACATGATCGAAAACCTGAAAAGTGTCCCGGAGGAATGGCATCGGAAAAACCTGGCCCGGGTCATGCGTTTCAGAACCCAGCGCCCTACCCTGACCCTCGCACAGCAGATGCATTTCCTGCGGAACGAACTGGTGGATGAAATCCTTGGCTATCTCACCGCACCGGAGAACAAGACGATATTTCCCTACTACCAGCAGCTGGAACCGGAACGGCTGCGATACTATAGTGACCGCCTGTATGGAAACCTGTTTACATCCGTGCGTCACGGGGACCGGTCCGTGATGATCGGATTCGGACATGATCTGGCCAAGGCGCGGTATGAAGAAGGAGTGCATGTTACCGAATTATGCGCAGCCCTGAATGCATCCTGCAGCATCATCACCCACCGCCTCTATGATGACCCCCGGCTGGAAAGCATGAAGCTGCTGGTTCACGATTACATCACCCTGTCCATACAGCTGGCCATCGATGAGATCGAGGATACCTACGAGGAGTTGGATCGGATCAACGGGTGCATCACGTAGTCTGGAGTATTATCCAATAAACGAAGGATCTCCAATTCGCCGCGGCGAAGAGGAGATCCCTGTTTTCCAACAGCCTCCTAGGAAGTAACGATCTCGGAAGTAATACTGACCGGATTGCAGATCGTATCCCAGATGGGAGAATGCTCGTTCGTGTAGCTGTGAAGCTTCTCGAGTTTTTCCTTGGGAGCGCCGGATTTGACGAAGGCCTTGATGCTCAGATCGCTCAGCCCCGCCCGCTGGTTGCGGATGTTCATGAAACCCTCGAGACTGCCGCAAAGATAAAACCTCATAAATCAGCACAATCGGGGACCCCCCGGGGGGACTTTTCCAGCCGACCGCCGGTCCAGATCCACCACATCGTTTCAAGACAGCCAGGGAGGCACAACTCAATCAAAACACAATTTCAGAGGCACAACCGTTATATTGGATCCAGAATCCGACTTCCAAGGAACCAGGAGAACAGGAAACCCCATGGATTTCAGCCCCTTCATCATCTGCGAACCCGACCAGAGGACTCCCAGGCCCCGGCCCATCAACACGCCCGAAGGTCTGGGCGACCGCATGCGCACGGCCGCCTTTGCCGAGTTGCAGGCCATCGAGGCCTTCCGGTGGGCGATCGATCAATTCCAGGACGTACCGCAGGCCCTCAGGGATGACTGGGCAGCCCAGATCCCCGATGAAATCCGGCACTACGAGATGATCTGCCGGCGCATGAACGAACTGGGCTTCGAATTGACCGACAGGCCGGTTTCGACGTCGCTTTGGGAATCGCTGGAGGAATGCACTTCGGGGGAGGAGTTCTGCATCCGGATCGCCAGCGCCGAGGAGCGCGGCCGCCGGGCGGGCGTCCGGCTGGCTCAGTATCTGGGCAAGACCGACCCGGAAACCACCGCCATATTCAAGGAAATCGCTGACGACGAGGTGGGCCACGTGGCCCTGGCCTCAACGTATTTCGATTGGACACCAGAGTGATCTGTTCCAGACGGAACGCAAAATAAAATGACCAACCCATCCATGAGTTTGGTCTGGGCAACCGACATCCATCTCGATTCTGTCGGGCCGGAACGGTTGGTGGAATTTCTCCACGCCATCCAATCCAGCCCGTGTGATGGAGTTCTTCTGAGTGGGGACATGTCCAATGCAGTGGGCCTGGAAGCCGATCTGACCATGATTGCGGACTCCCTGGACAAGCCGGTGTATTTCGTTCTCGGAAATCACGATTATTACGGGGGTTCGATCGCCGGAGTGAGGCGAATCGCCAGGAATCTGACTTCATCCCGGATGAAATGGGTTGCCGGCGGCGATGGTCTTGAACTTGTTCCCGGAGTGGGTCTGGTCGGAAATGGGGGCTGGGGTGACGCCCAATTCGGAAACTGCGAAAACACACCGGTGATGTTGACGGACTACTTCGTCATCGCCGAACTTGTGGACGTCTACGACAAGAACAATGACGATATGACCCTGCGGACGCAGCCCGCGCTCAAGGAAAAACTCCGCGAGTTAGGCCGGGAAGCCGCCAAAGATCTGAGACCCCAGCTCATGGCGGCGGCGGACAGGTTTCCTCAGGTGATCGTTCTGACCCATGTGCCGCCTTTCCGGGAAGCAGCCTGGCATGAGAGCGCACCCTCCAGGGAGGACTGGCTGCCGGGTTTCTCTTGCAAGGCAGTGGGAGAGGAGCTTGTCAGGGTCGCGGAAGCTCACGCTGATACCAGTTTCACCGTTCTGTGCGGCCATACGCACGGTGGGGGATTTGCCCGTATCTTGCCCAATCTGGTTGTCCACACGCAGGCTGCGGAATATGGCAGTCCAGGATTTCAGATCATGAAGATAAGTTCCGGCGAGATTACCGTGACACCCCCTGGGCTGAATATTAATCCAACTTCCTTCTAGAAAATCATCTGGAACTGAACGTTCCCCCCTCCGAACCGTTCCAGATCCAGCTCGTGACTCACTGATAACTGCACTCGTGCCGTGGGCAGGAAAGCATAGGTCCAGCCGAACTTGATCTTGTCCGTATACGCGTCACGATTGTCCATCCAGTCTCCGGAGGAATAATCCCACTGGTGATGGATTCCCATGTAACCCAGTTCCCAGGTCGACTTGCCGGGCGCGTGAAGTTCCACGAACAGGGCGGGAAAAAAATCCTCGCGCCGGTGGGTGAATTCGCGACGGCCCCCGGCCGAGGCCCATTGCCGCAGCCAGTGGACCTCCGGTCGCAGTCCCCAGAATCCGCCGATCCCGGCCACGCCAAGACCCCGCAGGTGAACAAACTCGTTGGCGTACTCGAAATCGGCTGTCCCGTTGCGTAGTTGTTCAGCAGCTTCGAACCGATAGTGCGACGCCTCGAACCCGGCGAAATCCAGGTCGGACCATACATGCCGCAACCGACAAGTGGCGGCTCCGTCCTGCCGGAACGATCCGGCAACCGCGGGGGACAGGACACTGTCGGGATAGGCCCGCTGTGACCCGGATCCGTAGCGCCCGGTTGAAAACAGTTCCCACCGGCCGGTCTGGTGCCGCAACTCCCATTGAACGCCCACGGGTTCTTTCTGCGAGGTTGCGCCCAGGTCGTTTTTCTCCTCGTACATGAAATCGTCCAGACGAAGGCTGATCCGCAGGTAGCGTTCGCGGCTTTCGTCGGTCAACAACAGCCCCGTCAACAGGTCGAAATCCTCCTTGTCCGGCGTGGGGTGCACCTGCAGGTGCGCGGCCAACCCGCCGAACAGGGCCATCTCGAAACCGGGCCAGTGCTCCTGCCGGGATATGTCGAGATGAAGTCCCTCGCGCCAGACCATCCGGTAGAGGAAACGGAACCGGCCGCCCAGTGGTTCGGTGATGTTGATCGTCAGATCGGTGTAGAGGTCCTTGGTGGCGACACTTCCCACGGTCGCTTGCACGCCGTTCGCACTGACAAGGTGACGCTCCCAATCCCTTTGCCAGACCGGGTTGATGGCGTAGTTGACCATGGGATGAACGAAGACCAGGCGGGATCGCAATTCGTCGGGAAAGGGCCAGTCGTCAGTTGCGCCGTGGGCGGGAGCCGAAAAATACAAGAGAGCCGAAAACAAGAAGACCGGCAACAGGCGGGCCCAGTTCACACCTAGAGGCTGCGCCGTCGAAGGAACGTGCGAACCCTGCCAAGCAGGCGGCCTGGCGAAAAAGGTTTCCGGATCAGGTCGACGTCCTCGAGAGAAAACCCCTGCCTTTCCAGTACGGCATCGGTGTATCCGGACATGAAGAGGGCGGAGAGCTCGGGCATGTTCCTGCGCAGCTTGGCCACCAGTTCGGGTCCATTCATGATAGGCATGATCACGTCGGTCAGGACCATGTCGAAGGCCCAGTCGTTCTGCCGGGCCAGGGCGAGGGCTTCTTTCCCGTTGTTGGCCACCAGAACCTCGTAGCCCGCTCTTTCAAGGGTCTTGGTGATGAGACGGCCGGCGGCCGCGTCGTCTTCAACCACCAGGATGCGCTCGTCTCCGGGCGACCCCTCTCTGGAATCGGTTTCGGGGGTCAATGGTCCGGACAGTGGTTCGGTGGATTCGGGCAAAAGAATTTCCAGGGTGGTGCCGTGCCCTTCGTGACTGACGATCCGCACATCGCCACCGCTCTGCTTGACGATGCCGTAGACGCTGGACAATCCCAACCCGGTACCCCGGCCTCTTTCCTTGGTGGTGAAGAAGGGTTCGAACGCCTGGGCGATGACCTCGCTGTTCATGCCGGCTCCGGTGTCGGTGAATTTCAGGGAAACGTACCGGCCCCCCGGAAGATCCACGCCGTTGGACCCCATCCTGGAACCCCGGGTCGTCTTGATGGTGAGAGTTCCGCCGTCGGCCATGGCGTCGCGGGCGTTGGCCACCACGTTCAGGATGACCTGTTCGAGCTGGCCAGGATCAACCTTGACCGGCAGGGGCACCCCGGCGGTTTTCATCACCATTTCGACGTCTTCCCCGATCAGACGCCGGATCATTCCCGTCAGGCGGCCCACCACGGCCTCGAGATCGACAACCTCCGGCTTGAGATCCTGTTTCCGGCTGAAGGCCAGCAGCTGCGCGGTCAGGTTGGCGGCCTTTTCGCTGGCCCGGATGATCTCCTCGGCATCCTCCACAAGTGCAGGCTTGTCGGCCACACCCTCCTTGAGGATGTCGGCGTAGCCCATGATCGCCACGAGGATGTTGTTGAAATCGTGGGCGATGCCGCCGGCCAGCTTGCCCACCGCCTCCAGCTTCTGGGCATGGCGCAATTCTTCTTCCAGACGTTTCCGTTCAGAGATTTCCCGCCAGACCACGTGAAGAACTTTCCGGTCCCCGATCGGGACCGAGGTCAGCAGGACCTCGACGGGAAACACCTCACCGTCGGCCCGCTGGTGGTTCCACTCGAAGCGGTGGCTGCCCTTGGCAAAAGCCTTGGCCATCATATCGTTGGCTTTTTCGAAGGAAATCCGTCCATCGGGCTGGTATTCGGGTGACAGTTCGGAGGGGTGGGTCTGGAGAAGTTCTTCCCGATCGGTGTAGCGGAGCATCTTGACGGTAGCCTCGTTGCAGTCCACGAAAGTGTCACGGTCAATGACCAGGTTGGCATCGGCGGATCGCTCGAACAATTCGCGGTAGTTGGGAAGGCCGTCCTTTTCCTGGAGCCGGGATAGCTGAGCCCGAAGATCCTGCACCTTTTGGCGCAGAACCTCGATTTCGATTGAAAATTCGTTTTTTCTCAAGGGCACGTGCTCCCCTTGATTGGTGGTCTTTGCTTATTCAGGATAAGAAGACTCGGGGCGGCTCAGCCACTGGAAATGAAATCCCTTACCAACACTATAAACCATTTCGGCAACATTTGGTAGAGGCCAGTGCAGGGATTATTTGCCGAGGAGGGGTGGTTCATCCCGAATGTGGGTATATTCTTCTCCTTGGTATTCGCGAACCGCTTCTGCCGTACCTTCTTTCCCGTCTGGATGGCATTCTTGACCAACCCCGGCAACAACCTGACCGTCGATCCGATCCCGGTCCTGATTCGCAGGCTGGCCATTCCGGCCTCGGTGGGCATGTTCTTCGCCACCATGTACAACGTGGTGGACACCTACTACGCGGGCCGGATGTCGACCGAGGCCCTGGCTGCCCTGTCGTTGACCTTTCCCATCTATTTCTCCCTGTTGGCCATGGGTATGGGTTTTTCCACGGGGGCGACCGCGCTGATCGGCAATGCGCTGGGCCGCGGGGATCGCGGCGAGGCAGCCCTGATCGCGAGCCAGGGACTGGTGCTGAGCATTCTGCTGGCAGCCGTGGTCACCACAACGGGTTTCGCCGCCGCGCCATCCCTCTTCCGGCTTCTGGGCGCGCACGAGGAATACCTGGATCTGTGTCTCCAGTACATCAGGGTGATCCTGGCCGGCTCCGGCATCACCCTGTTCGTGTTCATGTTCAACGGTATCCTGAACTCCCAGGGCGACACCCACTCCTACCGCGATTACCTGATCGTGGCGACGGTGGCCAACATCATCCTGGATCCCTGGTTCATGTACGGGGGACTTGGCGTGCCGGCGATGGGAGTGCGGGGCATCGCCGCGGCGACTGTTCTCGTGCAAGTGGGCGGAGTGATTTTCCTGGGACTGCGCGCCCGGCGCACTGGTCTGATCTTCCGGTCGAACGGAGCCCGCTGGCGACCCGATCGTCGGGTACTGCGCGCCATCATCGGCCAGGGTGTGCCCGCCAGTTTGAACATGATGACCGTGGCCCTGGGCATCTTCATCATCACCTATTTTCTCAGCGGTTTCGGCCAGAAGACCGTAGCGGCCTATGGAGCGGCCACGCGCATCGAACAGATCGTTTTGCTGCCGGCCATGGGACTGAACGTGGCAGCCCTGACCCTGGCTGCGCAGAATGGAGGGGCGGGCCGTTTCGACAGGGTGCGGTCGACCGTCAGGTACGCTCTTCTATATGGCTCGGGCGTGATGGTTCTGGGCGCGGCCCTCGTGTATTTCGGAGCTGGACCGTTGATGCGTCTGTTCACGAAAGATCAGGAAGTCGTGGCGATCGGTGTCCGCTACCTGCGCATCGCGGCTTTCATCGAACACGCCTACATATTCCTGTTCATCAACACCTCCCTGCTTCAGGGGTTGAAAAAGCCCGCCTTTGCCCTGTGGGTGGGCCTTTACCGTCAACTGGTGATGCCGCCAATTCTTTTCTACGTGGTGACCCGCGTGCTGGACCTGGGGTTGACGGGCATCTGGTGGGGCATTTTCGGGATTGCCTGGTCCGCCGCGATCGTGTCCATTATCTACGCCAGGAGCCAGGTGGACAGGATGGCCCGCTCGGCGGATGATGCAGACCAACAGGAGACGTCTGTGGCATGAATCATCGTCGGACATGGTCCATCCTTGCCGTTGTGCTGGTCACCTTGGTCCTGGCCCTGATCGACCTACCGATTCGTGCCCTGTGGCCGCCGGTGGCCGCGCTGGTGGTGATCATCGTCACGCGCCACGCCCTGTTCGGACTTTTGGCCGGAGGATTCGCCGGAGCGATCCTGCTTGCCGGCGGCAACCCCTTGACCGCTTTTTTCGACCTGTTTGCGGCGCACCTCTGGCCGAGCCTTCAGAGCAGCTGGAAGATCGGCGCCATCGCGTTCACCCTGATTCTGGGGGGCTTCGCCGCCATCCTGGAGGCCGGGGGCGGGTTCGCGGGGCTCATGCGAAAGGTGGCGGGTCTGGACGAGGAATCATCCCGCGATGCATCCCGGAACCTGGAAGGGGGCGCGGCGGGATTGGGCATTCTCTGTTTCTTCGACGGCCTGGCCAACAGCATGGTGGTCGGGCGGGTCAGCCGCGATCTGGCCGACCGCAGTGGCGTGGCCCGGGTGAAACTGGCCTACATCGTCGACTCGACGTCGTCGGCGGTGGCCTGCCTCGCCTTCGTATCGACCTGGATCGCCTTCCAGCTTTCCATGATCAGCGAAGCCTATGTGCAGGCCGGCCGTCCCGCCAATCCCTACGGCGTGTTCCTGGAATCCCTGCCCTACAACTTCTACTGCTGGTTCACCCTGGTTTTGTTGTTCGTATCGATCCGCCAGAGGTTCCATCCCGGCCCCATGGCCCGGTTCGTGGAGGAAGCCTCTCTGGCCGGAAACCAGGAGGATACCTCGGTGACCGAACCACGGACGGCGGCAGGTAACCCGGCGACGGCCCTGGTTCCTCTGGCCTCATTGTTGGTCGCATTTTTTGTGGGATTCGTGGCGTTGGGCAGCCCGCGACCGATTTTCCCATTGAGCCGGGACAAGGTGGTGGCCTCCTTCGGTTCGGATGCAGGTCCTCTGGTGCTTGTCCTGGCCAGCGTGGCTGCAACTCTGGTGGCGGTCCTCATGTTTCCCACACGCCCGGATGGTCGCTGGAAACCGGTTCTGCAGGCGTTCGGCTCGGGGGTGTGGACCATGATCGGTCCCATCTTCATCCTGCTGGCCGCCTGGATCATGGGCAGTGTGATCGGCGAACTCGGCACCGCGGTCCTGATTTCCCGCCTGGCCACCGAGACCAGCACCCTGGCATTGCTGCCATCGCTGACCTTCCTGATCGGCGCGGCGATATCCTTCGCCACCGGTACTTCCTGGGGCACCATGGGTCTTCTGTTTCCCCTGGCGGTGCCCGCCGCCGCGGTCATGGGTGCGGATGATCCTTTCCTGGCCGTCATCGTGGCCGCGGTGTTCAGCGGCGCGGCTTTCGGCGACCACTGTTCACCATTCAGCGATACCACCATCGTCACTTCGATTTCCTGCGGAGTGGAACCTCACGACCACGTGCGGACACAGATCCCTTACGCCCTGATCACCGCCGCGGTGGCTATCGGATTCGGGTTTCTGCCCGCCGGTTTGGGTTTCCCGTGGATGGTCTCGCTGATTCTGGGAACCGCGATGTTATTCGTATTGCCCAGGCTCACTAGGGCGTTTTTACCAGCATGACACCAGTTTCGGATCCATCCTGTTCGTTGCGACGGAATCCGACGGCATAGATGTCACCATTGCCCGCTTCACCGAGTTGAAGGAGTCCGCCGGGGAAGGAAGTGATTTCCTTCCGCACTGCGCCCGCGTCGGCGTGGACCAGGTTGGCTACGGAGTTTTCGCCTTCACCCATGCAGGCCAGATAGATACTGCCGTCGCTGGCGATCAGGATGTCGTTGACGCCGTGGAGGACTTCGGGATCAGGCAGGAGCAGGTCGGCCCAGAGCCCGTCCGAGTTTCGCAGGGCAAGGAATGCCTTGGGTGACATTCCCCCAGCGCCTTCGATGCCGCCCACGAAGATGGTGCCGTCCTCGCTGAGAGCAACGCAGAAAAATGTGCGGGTCGAGGGGCCGCCGGGAGTCACTTTGGTCCACTCGGTCGAAGCGGTTCGTTCCAGAATGACCTGCAGGGTGTCGGCGCCGTCGTCGAAGCCACAGGCGACCGCCCGGTCGCCCCGGATGGTGGGAAAGGTGTTGGGCAGGGTTACCCGGGCGCCCACCCGCCAGTGGACCGGCCGACTGCGCCGCATGTAGTTGGCCGTCAGGATATTGAAACCGTGGGTGACTTCGAAGTGCTGGATGGTTGCCGGGTTGTCCTTCAGAAACATCTTGTGATGAAGGAATTGCAACTCGATGCCGTCGTGCTCACGTTGCCAGCGCAGGCGCAGGGCCCAGTACATGGGCTGTTCCCAGGGTCTGGATTCCCAGCTGGCCGCATGGTTGATTTCCGGTTCACCCTGCTGATTGATCTTCAGGGTGGTGGGGAAATTGAGGGGCACGCCGCCGAAAGCCTGCAGGGCGATTCCCTCGGGAAGGGGCTCGGCCATGACAGCGCCGGGGAAAAGCAACCCGGCGCAGAAAACTGCAATGGTGATTTTGGCGTTTTTCATCATTTGATGATAGACACCCTGTCAGAGATAAACCAGTATCGGCCTACTATTTTTCCTTACGATCCTTCAAGGCCTGCCCTTTGGCCTTCCGGTATTCACCCAGCAGTTCCTTGGTGTCGATTTCAACATCCGTCAGATCGAAGCGGTGCCACTTGGCCGTCAGGTTCTCGTAGTCTACGTTCAACTTGGCGACGAGCTCCCGGTCCTTGGCGTGGGTGTTTACGAAGCTGCGGTACCCCTTGATGATGTTGATCTTGTTCAGCACGTAGTCGGCCTTTCCGGGAATCTCGGGCAGAATGCCGGAATCATGGTTGTGACAGAACAGGCACGTGCTCTTGACGCGGGTCACGAAGATGAAGTCCATCTCCATGGCGCCGTGGCAGGTGGCACAGTTCGGGGCAGTGCCGTCGGTCTCGAGAATCTTGTAGTGGTTGCTGGTGACAAACGCGTCGCGCTGATCGATATGGCACTGACCGCAGGTTATGGGGATCTGGTCGAACTTGACCGGAGCCAGGACGTTGTCATGGGCCTTTTCCATGTCCTTGGTGTTGGGATCGCCGCCATGGCAGTCCACGCAGCTGAGACCTTCCACCCCATGGACGGAATTGTCGAAATCGACGAAATAGTTGTAGAGGCTGGGGTGCTTGACCTTGAATGCGGGGTCCTTGTGGCAATCGATACATTCGTCGCCGAAGCTGGCCGAAGCGGCCGTCAGGACAAGGGCGAAGATGAAAAACGGCAACAACCACTTGGAATTCATGAAAGGTCCCTTTCCGGTAAGCACGACCACGGGGAACGACTTACATATACTAGCACATTTGCACGGTATGAAAATGTAAACCCGATTTCACGGGTTCAGGTTCCCGATCAAGCCTCGGTACTGTCGGGGACCCCATCGGTATAGGTGTAGGAAAAATCCGCGCTCGCCACGTGGGGCAACTGCTGGATCTCCTTCAATTTCTTGGTCTCGTCGGAATTGTCGTCGCCCTCGACGGTGATGACGATGCGTCCCAGTTCGTCGCTGAAGTGAATGTCGCACAGCCCGCTGTCGATGAGGCTGGCCTTGACCGCCTCGAGGTGTTCGGGAAGGGTCTTGACCACGATGCTGGAAATGTTCATGCCGTATCTCCGGTCTGCTGTTCGTCGGTGTCGGCCCGGACCACGATGGCACTGGTCGGGCACACATCCACGCAGTCGGCGCACAGGGTGCATCGGTCCAGAAGCACCCGGGGATTCATGAGGCCGACGAAAAAGAGGGCGTGCGGCTTGCAAACGTCCTCGCAGCGCGTGCATATGCCCTTGCCCCAGGCGATGCAGGCATCCTTGTCCAGGAGGATGTCCACACCGTCGGGCAGAACGGCCGGCTCGCGGGGCCGTTCCCAGAAATCGGACTTCATGAAGCCCGTCAGCAGGTCACGTCGGCTGCAATCCATCTGGCGATCCTACTCCACACCCTCGTTGAGAGTGTCCAGAAGATTGGACTTTTCTTTCTGTTCCTTGGCCCGGTAGTAGGGCTCGAAGGTGTTTTCGACCAGCTCACCGGTACTGGCCTGGGCGGCGTGGCACTGGGTGCAGCTGTAGTTGGCCGGGTTCAGCGAATCAAGCTGCTTGTCGCGGCGAATGTCGTAGAGATGGCTGGCCGGCACCGGAGTTGCGCCCACATCGGCCGCCTCTTCCGGAAGATGGCACTCGATGCAGGAATTTTCGTCCGCGGTGATGGGCAGCAGATCATCGGTGTTATGAGGGATGACCGGCGGTGAGTTCTCGAAGGCCCGGTTTTCCATCTGGGCATCGCCCGGATCCGGAGAATCGAAGACTGCCGCGGGAGTTCCCGAATCGTCGAGCAGGGGTTCGTTCCGATAGCTCAGCTCGTCGTCGGTAACCTCGGTGGACGGTGGCGGTGCCGCAGCTTCCGGCGGCGGCGGCGGTGTTTCCGTGACCGGGGCCTCCTTGGCCGAACAGCCGACAAGGCACAGCAGGGCGATCAAAAGGCAGAGAGTGGACATTCTGGACATCATGAACCTCCCGATTCCAGGGACATTGCGTGTTTGCGATGGGAAAAAGACAAGGCCGCGTCGGGGCAGACCTCGATGCAGCGGCCACAGTTAGTACAGACTCCGTCGAGAACCGATCCGCTGGCCTGTCCCACCAGCTCGAGGATCTGGTTCTCGGGGCAGACCGTGAGGCAATCCATGCACTCGGTACATTTTTCGTGATCGTGGTCGACCCGCAACAATGCGGTCCGGCCGACCAGTGCGTAAAAGGCGCCCAGGGGACAGACGTGACCGCAGAAGCCGTTCCTCTGGATCAGCAGATCAAAAAGAAAAACTGCGGTCACGGCCAGCCAGCCGGCACCCATGCCGAAGACCAGACCCCGCTGCAGCATGCCGATGGGGCTGATCGCTTCGAAAGCCGCCACACCCAGAATTGCGGACAGGACAAGGGCCATCGCCAGGATGAAGTAGCGAGCCGTCCGACCGAACACCTGCCGGGATCCGGTTTCCGCCCCCAAGCGGCGGCCCAGGCGATTGGCCAGGTCGGTCACCGCGTTCATGGGGCAGACCCATGCGCAGAAAACGCGGCCGCCGATCAGGGCGTAAAAAACAAGGGTAATCGCAGCGCCGATCAAAACGTCGGTGGCCAGCAGGCCTCCGGCGGCCAGCAACTGCAGGACGGCGAACGGATCGGCCAGTGGCACGGCTCCCAGCACGATCGAGCTGCTGAGGTTGCCCCGCAGCACGGTCCAGCCCCACAGGTTGCCGCCGATCAGCAGCACCATCACCGCCGTCTGCACGAGGCGGCGGGCGATCAGGTAACGATGATCGCGAAGGCTAGTCATCATCCAGGTCTCCGCTGTTCAGGTAGTCCAACGGGTCGCTGTCCATCTCGTCGGCCGGTCCGGTGGTGCCGTCGATCCTGCTCTCGTCGCCCTCTTCCCAGCCCTTGACATAGTTGTTGCCCACCCGGCCCAGCGCCACATCCAGCGGCAGGACAAAAATGGCCGCCTTCTCCACCACGCAGGCCCGTTCGCACAGGCCGCAGCCGGTGCAGACATCGGCGTGAACCTTGGGCAACAGCACCGCGTGCCGGCCCGTGCGCTCGTTGCGGGTGTGTTCGATGGTGATGGCCTTGTCGATCAGGGGACAGGCCCGGTAACAGGCGTCGCAGCGCAGACCCCAGGCTGCGATGCAGTTCTCGTAGTCCATGACCGCCAGCCCGATGCGCGTCTTGTTCACGTCGAGCGTGCGGCCGCCGTCGTTACTGACCAGGCTGATTTCCAGGGCGCCGGTGGGGCACTCGGCGGTGCAGGGGATGTCGGCACAGAGGTAGCAGGGAACATCCCGCGGGATAAGGTGCGGCGTTCCGGTTGGCGCATCGGTGCCGGGTCCTGCTAACGACAGGGTGTCGTATGGACAGGCTTCAACACAGATGCCGCATCTGATACATTTGCCCAGGAAATCCCGTTCCGGAAGGGCGCCGGGCGGACGCAGGACCAGCGAGGCGGATCTGCCTTCTGTGACAAACCCGCCCCATACCACACCACCGACAGCGGCCGCGGCCGCGCCGGCGGTCAAACGGGACAGGAAGTCCCGGCGATCCATGCCCTTGCCCGCGGCCATATTCGGCCTAGGCCCGGTTCAGCTTGACGGCGCACTTCTTGAAGTCCGTCTCCTTGGAGATCGGACAGGTGGCGTCGAGGCAGACCTTGTTGATGAGCACGCGTTCGTCGAAGAACGGCACCATCACCGTACCCTTGGGCATGGTGTTGCGGCCCCGCAGTTCGATGTGCACCTTCACGCGGCCACGGCGGCTTTCGATCCAGATTGCGTCGCCATCAGCGAAACCCTGATCCGCCGCGTCGTCCGGATTCATGAAACACACCGCTTCGGGCACCGCGCGGTACAACTCGGGCACACGCATGGTCATGGTGCCGGTGTGCCAGTGTTCGAGTACGCGGCCTGTCACCAGCCAGAACGGATAGAGCGTGTCCGGCATTTCCGGAGGATCCATGTAGGGCCGGAAGAAGATCTTGGCCTTGTTGTCCAGCTTGACCTTGTCGCCCTTGTGGGGGCCCTGCAGGTCCCCGGCGGGCATGGCCTTCAGCGCCGGTCCGTAGAAGGCGAATTTCTGCCCGGGCGCCTTCTTGGCCACGTAGGAATCGTACTCGGCGTTGAAGCGCCACTCGGTCTCCTTGCCGTCGATCACCGGCCACTTCAAACCACGCACCTTGTGATAGGTGTCGAAGTCGGCCAGATCGTGCATGTGACCCACGCCGAACTGGCGGTATTCCTCCCACAGGTACTTGTGCACGAAGTATCCATAGCCTTCGAAACCCGCGACCTTGCGCTTGTCGCCTTCGGCCAGGGTGTTCAAGGTTCCTTCGCCGATGGGATCGGGCCAGGTGTACTTGTGAGCGTCCTCGTTGTTGAACAGGACGTCGAACAGGGTGTCATCCGGTGAATAACCCATGGCCTGGGCACCGGCCAGAACGTCGGGCAGGGTCAGCTTGTCGTTGATCTTCTGGGCTCCCCAAACCTCTTTCAGGGTGATGCGCTTGGCGAACTCGAAAGCCTGCCAGATGTCGGGCATCGCATCGCCGACAGGAGTGACCTGCTGTTTCCAATGCTGGGTACGGCGTTCGGCGTTGCCGTAGGCGCCCCATTTTTCGAAGATCATGGCGCTGGGCAGGATCAGGTCCGCCACCTTGGCGCTGATGGTCGGGTAACCGTCCGAAACGACGATGAAATTGTCCATCTCGCGCGCGGCCTTGATCCAGTGGTTGGCGTTGGCGGTGTTCTGCCAGGGATTGCAGACCTGCACCCACGCCCACTTGATCTTTCCGTCCTCGATGTCCCGCAGCAGTTTCGTGTAGTGCGAGCCCGGTTTGCCATTGAGGGTGCCAGCCGGCAGCTTCCATATTTTTTCGCTGAACTCGCGATGCTTCGGGTTGGCCACCACCAGATCGGCGGGCAGCCGGTGGGCGAAGGTGCCCACCTCACGGGCAGTACCACAGGCGCTGGGTTGACCGGTCAGGCTGAAGGCGCCGTTGCCTGGCTGCGATTGCTTGCCCAGCAGCAGATGCACCATGTAGGCCTGCTCGTTGACCCAGCTGCCGCGCGTGTGCTGGTTCATGCCCATGGTCCAGTAGCTGACGACCTTGCGATCCTTTTCCAGATAGTGGTCGGCCAGGGCCTGGAGTTTCACCTTGTAGTCCTCGAGGGATTCATCGGGGTCGCCCTTGGACAGCTCGGCCACGAAGTCCAACGTGTATGGATCGAGGCCCTTCTTGAATTCCTCAAAGCTGATGGTCCAATGGGCGAAACAATCCCCGGGGGCCGTGTGTTTCATCTCCATCGTGTCACCGGCTTTGTAGCCCAGATAGGCGAGGGTCTTGCCTTCTGTCTCACTGAGCACCTTGCTGAACTGTTTGTTCATGGTGTCCCGTTCGATGGCGGCATATTTGGGGTTGTCCCTGTCGGGCCGCATTCCATAGCCGAGGTCGGTGTGACCGGTCGTGAAAACGGTGTTCTTTTCGACGAACTCCTTGTCCATGGTCTCGGGCCGGTTGTAC
>DAOWLV010000008.1 GCA_030643455.1 Candidatus Krumholzibacteriia bacterium
CAAATGTCCCGAGATGTCCGCTCCTTCCACGATCACATGAACGTGACTGCTGCGGTTGTGGTGGGTCATTCGCCCTTCTTGGTTCTCGGCGTAAAACCCGACCAGGGTCACGGTCCGTTCCTGATCCGAGAAACGGCCAGGTGAAGGGCCATCAGGCGTGGCGATGGGACAGGCCCCGGCAATCACATGCAAATTGAGGTCTGCAGCCAGGCCCTCGATTAAAAAAGGGAACGGTTGGGTCACGTCGATGCCGGCCTTCAGGGCCGCTGTGCGCACCACTTGTTCCACAGAGCTGAAGTCAGCGAGTGCCGGCAAGATCTGCTCATGCCAGGCAGGCACCTCCGCCATAACCAACAGTGTTGCCCGAGCCCCATTTTGGTTGCGTACCGAATTCAGCTCGCCATTGTCGAAGGTGGCAACGTGGACAACTCCGTCCAGCACCGTGATCTCTCCGGCCAGACCGGCCAGAGCCCCGATGGCGATCGTATGCTCGGAAGGCAGCTTGGTCAGGGTAATGCGTTCTTCGGATTTCCCTTCGCGCAACACCTCGCGCATGGTGCCCCACGTTTGAATGGTCGGCATATCAGGCGGGTTTTCGCCTGACACCTCGGCCGATGCCAAACAAGTGACCAGGATCAGGGGTAGCAGCAGGCGGATTGTGTTTGTCATCGTCTGGCCTCCGGAGCCTCAGGTGTCCTTTCACTGAACATGGGGGAGGTGATTTTGCATTATTGAAGCGGGAAAGCCCACATTTTTCATGTTGCAGTCGAGATTTTCCCACTTGACACTGGTCGCTGGATTTATTATATGTATGCGCAAGCATCAAAGAAGGGGCCCCATGCCTAACTCGAATGAATACTACTTCGAACGCTGCCTCTACTTCACGGCCAATTCATTGGCCCGTGAAATTACGCGTTATGCCGAAGAGGAATTCAGTCAGATCGGATTGACGCCCTCGCACGCATTTCTGTTGATGTTGGTTGCAGAACGTCCTGGTATCACCCAGAAGGAGTTGGCGGGCGAGTTGAATCTGGCTCAGTCCACGGTCAGTCGCTTTGTAGATAGTTTAGTTGGTAAGGGACTGGTGGCCAAGAACGCAGAAGGGCGGCAGGTGCATGTGAACTCGACTCCGACCGGTACGGCGCTAATGCCTCGAATTTTTGAAGCCTGGAAGGCCATGTACGAAAATTACAGTGCCGTCCTGGGCAAGAAGAAGTCCACGGACCTGGTATTGGACACACACAAGGCTTCCCGGAAATTGAGCAAGAACGGCTGATTTTTTTTGGCGTATACATATGTATGCGCAAGCAAACTCCGAATGAAAGGACCGAACAAATGAAAAAGACCCTCGTCATCGTCGGCCACCCGGATCTCAATGGAGGTTCTCTGGCCAACCGCCTCATCGTCGATCGTCTGGAGCAGGAATCAGAAATGGAAATTCGCAACCTGGCCGAATTGTACCCCGACTTTGCCATCGATATCGAAGCGGAACAGGACGCCCTGTTGCGAGCCGACACCATTGTGTTGCAGTTTCCGTTTCACTGGTACAGCGTACCGGGCATCCTGAAAGAGTGGATCGACAAGGTGCTCGCCTACGGGTTTGCCTACGGGTCGACGGGCACCAAATTGAATGGCAAGAATTTCCTCCTTTCCTCGACCATTGGAGGACCGGTCGATGCCTATTGCCGCGAGGGCTACAATACCTACACTATCGAGGAACTGATGAGGCCTCTGCATCAGACTGCCAAATTGTGTGGGATGAATTACATCGACCCCGTTATCAGCCACGGGATGATCTACATTCCGGACGTCTACAACGTGAAGGAAGAAGTCGAGGGGCGGGCGCGAGAGCATGGGGAGCATTTGGTTGCATCTATCGCCAAAGTGGCGTGAGGCACTTGAATGAGTGGGGGAGGGTGATGGCGCTGCCTGAGCTGGAACTCCAGACTTCGAATGTACGCCGGTCGTTGCCACGTTCGCAATCAGGCGTCCTGGATAGACACCGGCCGCAAGGGCTCGTCCCCAGTCAAGCCTGTTATCGCCCGTCCCATTATGCGCCCACTGGTCAGGTCAATTACCGCGTGCAGCAATATGGCGATGAACAACGAACCACTGAACACGGTCAACAGGGCCATGACCAGACCTGCCAGGGCGGCCTTGCCTATCCCCACCCAACCCTGGTAGACGTGGGCCAGACCGAATATCGCTGAAGTCAGGGCCACCGCCGTCCACATTCCCAGGACCGGGGCCAGTGCTGCCAGAAGGAAACCCCGATAGAGGATCTCTTCACAAACACCGGCCGTAATCGAGACCAGGACGAACAGGCGGTCTTCTTTTGGCGTTTTGGGGGCCAAATGGCCAAGTTCACCCATTTGTTCCCGGGCTTCCGCCAACTTCTCGGGACTGCCCATCACTGTTTTCATCTGGAAGATCATGAACAGCATACCGGCGAGGCCCAGGCCGATGGCCAACCATTGCCAGCCAGCGGCCATCGGGATCAGGCCCAGGGAATCCAGGTCCCGGCCGGCACCCAGCCACCAGACAAGGAAGGCCAGGGTCAGTCCCCATTCCATGACGAGGATCCAGTTGTAGGTCTTGATCAGGGCATCGGAGCGACCCTCTTCGACCCAACGGGTGAGACGGCGAAAATCCCAGATTCCCAGAAGGGGCAACGCGACCCCCATGATCAGGAGAGTAACCAGGGCAAAGGTATCGAGGGCGTTGGGGTTCATTTCATCCGCCTTTTTGGGATTGGGCATTGTCCCGGCCCTTGAGGGGCAACAGGGCAACGGTCAGGGAAAGATGCTGTTCGTCAGGGAAGGGCTTGTTGGCCTTGGCAGCTTCAGATGCCAAAAGATCCTCAATGGCCTCCAGGTGTTTGTTGATCCTGGCCAGAAGTTTTGGCGAGGCGCGAAAATGCATCCGGGTAGCGAACAGGTTTCGGTCCGGACCCTCGGTCAGGCTGTCGCCAGAGCGAAGGGCCGCCCCAAGATCACGTTCAGCCATTCGAAAGGCCGAAGCCATGGTTTTGACGATATGATCCACCGCGGAATCATCGCCCCTGGGGACCGCCACCTCGATCCGGGATGCCACCGGGAGGAATAGCGCTTCATACCTTTTACCTTTGGGCCGCGTTCCTGCGCGGTGCAAGAGACCGGCCTTCTCGAGCATCCCTACATGATGGTAGAGCGATCCCGCGGTTCGTCCCATGAGCCCGGCCATGTCGGCGATGGCGAGGGGTTCGGGGGAGGTGAACAGTCCCAGGATCTCCAGGCGCAGGGGAGAGGCCAGCGCGGTACGTTGGTCCGGACCGGAGGCTCTCATGGTTTTGCATTTCTTTGTTTTCATGGTTACAAAGTACGTTTAATATTCAAATTTCACCATATTTTTAAATAAAAAATTTAAAATTAATTAAATATATGTCGCTATGGGAGTTACTCATTCATGGCGTATGACCCACCCATGGAGTACACATGTTCGAGCCAAACCCGGTCGAAGCGATCCGTGTCGACGGCGGGCCTGCGCATCATCTGGCTGCAGTGCCACTGCTGCAGCTTGCTTGCCGAAGGTTTGTCGCGCAGCTGAAGGGCGTAGGCTGAGAAATCACGCACCATGAATTCGAATATCTGGTCGATGGTATCGTCGTCGATCCCGCAGATTTTTGCGTTTTCCAGGACCAGCTGCCCATAGACCACCAAGGTGAACATCTGTCCCAGTGCAAGCAGGAAATCGATGTCGCGGCTTTGACTCTTGCTTGGTCGGGCCAGAAGGAGCATCCGCTTCAGCACTGCCGTCTGTTTGCGGAACACACGCACGTTGGGCAGGTTGCACCCGGCATAGGTGCGGGAATAGTCATGGAACCGCACCTTGCCCAATCCGCGGGCGCGGCCCTGGTTGAACAGGAACTCGTCGTCCGCCGCCTGGTCCTGGCGCCCAACCTCCGGGAATTCGTCGGACTTGAAGAAGTAGTTGGCCATGAACTTCATGATCAGGGCGATGTTGACATGGACCGTGCCCTCCAGCTTGGGCAGGGCCCTGATGTCGCGTGCCGCAATTTCGAAGAAGGTGTCTTTTTCGAATCCCTTGGCGGCGATCACGTCCCAGAGCAGGTTGATCACTTCCTCGCCCTGTGTGGTCACTTTCATTTTGACGATGGCGTTGTAAAGCAGGTAGCGCCGGTCGTCCGAAGAGCCGACACGCATATAGTCGGCGGCCCGAAGGGCAAAGAGCCGCATGGCGACCAGGCGGGCGTATGCGTCGACGAAAAGGTTGCGCACATGGAGGAAGTCGGTCACGGGGTTCCCGTAGAGAATACGTGCGGAGGCGTGGTTGATCGATTCGTGGAAAGCGTGGGTGCACATCCCGATCGATGCCCAGCCCAGATTGTATTTGCCGATGTTGACCGTGTTCATCGCCGTATCCCAGGCCTTGTCGCCGCGGGCGATGATATCCGCTTCGGTGACCGGGTAGTCGTGAAGGGCGAACTCGGCAACAAAATTCTGGCTGGCCACCACGTTCTTGACCAGTTCGTATCTTTCGTGGTTGAAGTCCGCTGCGAAGAAGACGAATTCGCCGGTGTCGGCCATCTTGCCGAGGGTCGATACCAACGGAGCCTCGTTGCCGTTGCCGATGTAGTACTTGGACCCGTTGGCCAGCCAGGTTCGGTCGGCCTGGGGGGTCAAGGTCATTTCGGTGGAGTAGACATCCGCGCCGTGGTCCCGTTCGGACAAACCGAAAGCGAAGACCGCGCCCTCGCGAAGAAGATCCGCTGCCCGTTTCTTCACGCCATCATTTTCGGACATCCAGACCGGGCCCAAACCGAGGATCGAAACCTGCCAGGTGTACCAGTAGGCCAGGCCGTAGAAGCCGAGGATTTCGTTGAACCGGGCAATCCGGTAAGTGTCCCATCGTTGTGGGCCGCTGCCGTACCGTGAAGGGGTGAGCAGCGTCGCAAACACCTGTTCCTTTTTGACGAATTCCAGGAATTCGGAATACCAGACCCGCTTTTGATCGTCTTCCTTGATGCTGGCTTTCCCCTTGTTCTCAAAAAACCGGATTGTCTTGCGCATGATTTCGTGGGAAGTTTCATCAAGGTTGCCCGGGTCGAAATCTTGAGGATTGAACAGGAACATGATTTCTCCTTCAAGCGGCTTCACGGGTTTCACGGCTCAACGAGGTTAAGCCAGGCTGATGAGAATTTCCATGGGAGATCAACATGTCCGATATCACCACAACCGAAGACATCACAAAATTCATGGAGCTCTTCTACGACAAGTTGCTGAGCAACCCCATCGCGGCTCCCTTGTTTGCCGACATCGATATGCAGGCCCATATGCCGCGTGTGGTGTCCTTCTGGGAGGGCATCGCTTTCGGCGACAGCCAGTACCGCGGTTCGCCGTTCGAGCCACATGTGCCCCTCGCCTTGACCAGCGAGCACTTTTCCATCTGGTTCGAGACCTTCTGTTCCTGTCTGGATGACCTGTTTGAAGGGCCCACGGCCACGATGGTGAAAGAACGTGCCCGCTCGATTGTGTTCATCTTTTCCTCCAAGCTCGGGCTTTCGCCACCGGTGATCTAGTTGGTTGCCTTCGCCGATCTCGGCAAATTTCTTCAATTGATCCGGACGATAGTATTCAGTCATTTCCGCCCCCATTCCTGTTCATGGGAGGGTATGCAGTTGCGCCTCACCCTCCATCAACCACACTGCCGTTTTGGCGTAGAAGTAGAAAATGAAAATTCACTTCAACCGTCAACGCATGAATCCATATTCAAGGCCGAATCGCGACATTCTCCTACCTGATCTATATTGTTGCTACTGCGCCACCGGTGCGGTAGGATGAGCACTGATGGGATGGGAGACCTGTTACGTGCCCGAATAACTGAAGAACATGGTATCCGGGGGATCAACTGTTTCCATGACACATATGATTCGCAGCCTACTACAAGCAGGAAAATAACACCGGCCCTGACCCAGGTGTTATTCGCGTATTGTTGTGGAAATGGTCCTTCCCCGGTATCCGGTGGGGGGCAAACGTGCCGTATTTCAAATCAAACCGGTTTCGCCCACCGATCTTTCCCAAGCCTTGTCCGATATCCGATTTCCCGAAGAAGGAACGCGGGTGGATTGACCCCGAATTGCGGTGTGTGGTCCCCGGCATATACGAGGAGTTGCCAACATGAAAAAATTCACCCGACTTCAACTGCTGGCCGCCATGTTCCTGGCGATTCTGGGTACCGCCAGTGCCTACGCGGACATTGTCTGCGTGCCGGATCTCCTGGTCCTGGACGCAGCGAACCCCGCCGGGGAAGTGGTGATTGACTACACCGGTGGAGGTTCGGCAAATGTCTTTGGCTACTCCCTGGACATCGTGTGGGACAACACTTTGGCAACCGCGGTATTTGCACTCCCGGACAATGGTCCCTTCAGCGGCGCGGCAACGTTTTTTGTCGTTCCGATCGCCCCGGGGCATGTGCGTGTCGACGCGGCCATCGGTGGCGCTGATCCCGGCATCACGTCCGGCGAACTGTGCAAGGTGACATTCACCGCGGTCGCGAGCGCGGTGGGCACATCCGTGATTGATCTGACGATCGAGAAATTGCGCGACCCCGACAACCAGGACGTGACCGGTGTGACCGCTGTCGATGGCCAGTTGGACGTGGACATGTTGGGGGCGCCGTCGGTGACGGATGTCCTGATCGTCAACGACACGCTGGGTCATACCGATGACTTCGTCAAGGACACCGATTCCATTACCGTGACGGCAAACGTAATCGACGACGATGTCGATTTTGATGAGACGAATATCGCGGCTGACCTGACCGGCCTGGGTGGAGGTGCAACGGTGGAACCGGATTCCTACGTCGCTTCGATCGCCACCTGGACGATCGCCTCAGCCGTGTGCAGTCCCGCCGACGGTCTGCTCACGGTAACGGTGACGGCAACCGATGCCGGCAGCAATACTGCCAACGACAGCGATACGATCACGGCCGACAATACGGCGCCGACTCCCCTGTCGGGTACCGGGGTCCTGCCCGGGCACGAACAGCTGCACCTCTCCTGGACGGATATCAGCGGCAACGATGACAACCCCATGGGAGTCGAGTTCCGCTATGCCGTCTGGGGCGAATATCCTGTCTATGATATTGCCCCACCAGCTTATCCCGACGACTACACGGAGGGTGACTTCGCAGTGCAGGTGACGTCCGGAACGACCACCGACTGGCCGGTTGCCGGGCGCGATATCTATTACGTGGCGGGGTTTGTCTACGACATGGTCCTGCAGTACAGCGCCACCGGTGCCGAAAACCAGGGCCGGGCCACCAACTACTGGCTGGGCGACGTGGCAGGACCCAGCGGCGTCGACGGCATCGTTGATGTGCTCCACGACATCACCCAGCTGGGGGATACCTATGGCCTGCCGGACACCGACGGCGACTTCGACGAGTTCTGCGATGTCGGTCCTACCGATACCGGCAGCCCGCGAGGCGTGCCGATGCCCAACGACGACCATGAAATCGGCTTCGAAGACATGATGGTCTTTGCGCTCAACTATTCCGTCGTCACGCCGTCGACCAAGGATTTGACCGGTGGCACGCCGATCCTGGCCTGGCAACAGGTCAGCGAAAAAACCTGGGCCCTCAGCCTGGTGGCCAACGGGGGCGACCTGCAGGGCTTGAACCTGCGGGCCGATCTGCCGGCCGGCGTCGGTTGCACGGTTGCCGCCGGTGACCTGCTGGCCGACCAGTCGGCTCCGTTTTTCCTGCGCAATATGCCTCGGCACGGAGTTGATGCCGGTCTGGCGCTCTTCGGCCGAGGTGCCGGTTTCAGTGGCTCGGGCGAATTGGTGAGAGTCACTCTCAGTGAACCGGTCACTGAACTTGAAGTTGCCGTGACCGCACGGGATGCCGACAACAAGGGCCTGGACGTGGAAATGGATGCCTCGCAAGCGGCAGCGGTGCCGGCGGTGGCGAATTTATCCCAGAACTACCCCAATCCGTTCAACCCGAGCACCACGCTCACCTTCGAATTGCCCCAGGAGCGGCAAGTGCACCTGGCCGTTTACGCCCTGGATGGCACACTGGTCCGCACGCTGGTTTCGGGCCAGCGTGAGGCCGGACGTCACGAGGTCATCTGGGATGGCCGCGATGACGCCGGCCGGAGTGTGGCCACCGGCACCTATTTTGCGCCGGTACGCGCGGGTGATTTCAGTCAGATCCGCAAAATGGTTCTGTTGAAATGATTTCGGCACGCGTAATAATCATTGCGCTTATCCTGTTGACGTCCGTCACTGCGGCGACGGCGGCGACATTGCTGGTGCCGTCCCAGTACGCGACGATCCAGTCGGCTGCAGACGCTGCGGTCGCTGGAGACGAGATCGTTGTCAGCGCCGGCGTCTATGAAGAACAGCTTGTGATCACCAAGGATCTCACGCTGAGCGGGACCGGCGTCGGCCAGACTTTTTTGCTGGCGCCGGTATTCATGCCCCACACCGTTCAAACCGGGCAATACAATGCCGTGATCCATGTCGAGCAACCGGCCACGGCCGTCACCTTGCGTGATTTTACTGTGGATGGGGCCGGCCGGGGGCGGGTGGACACCCGTTTTGTCGGCATCATGTACGACCGGGTCGGGGGCACGGCCGAGCGGATCGAGATCGTGAATTTCCACGAAACGCCGGTGTCTACGGCTCCCTCGGGAATCGGGTTTTATTCCTATTCCAAAACCGTGGACGTGCTGAATCTGCTCGTTACCGACCTTGCCATCAACAACTTCCAGAAATCCGGTTATTCCTGTTTCGGCGGCGGCTGCCTGCAGGATGTCCGCAACGTCGTTGTCGATGCGTCAGGTTTGTATTCGGATGCCGTGCAGAACGGCTTCGAACTGCTGAACAGTTCTTCCGGTTCGCTGACAAACTGCACTTCGCGCCTGGTCTGGTACGATGGCGCTCCTATCGTCGGGACCACATCCGTCGGGTTCTTGTTCTATTACGCAGAGTCCTGGACCATGGATGGCAGCCTGGCTGACCAGTGTCAGTCGGGTTTGTACAGTATCGCCACGAATATCGTCGCCCGGGAAGTCGTTGTGGACGGCTATCCGTTCCCGCTGGAATTCAACTATGGAGTCGTGGCCAGGGGACCGGCATCCGGTCTGGCCAGTTCGAGTCTGGCTCCAGCAAGCTTTGCCAAGACCGGCGAACTTGCCCGGCCGCAACCCATGACAGGAATGGAACCGGATCTGGTGAGTGAGTTCGGCAAAATTGTGGCGCTGGACAACTTCACGGTGACGGGGTCTGAAATTGCCGGCTCGTTGGGGCTGGTGGCCTTTTCCGGCCTGGAGGAAATTTACCTCACGGTGGAAAACAGTACGCTGGCGGCATGGGAGGTCGGTATTCTGACCGCCGAGTCGGGCGCCGGCTGGGTCAGTGCCTGGGCTCGCAGTTGCCGGATCCTGGACAATACGGTGGCAGGAATTCTGGCCGGAACCCTTCGGCCGTTCGACGCGCGAGGAAACAACTGGGGCGACCCCACCGGTCCCCACCATCCGGTCACCAATCCCGCCGGAGTCGGCGATGAGGTGGGTGACAACGTGGTCTTTGACCCCTGGCTGCAGGGAAACGTCATCTGTGGACCGGTGCCCCGGTACATTGCCCAGGTCGATACCGATGGGGACGGTTACTCGGGGGAGCTTGTCGTTCGCTATCTGGGAGGTGACGCCGAACCCGTTTACGGGTTCAGCATCGAACTGACCTGGGACCAGGCCGACATCACGGCCACGGTCGGCGATGTCGCGCGCCCGGAAGATGGAATGTTCAAGAACGCAACCCTGTTTCAGGTCATGCCGATCAGTGATGGCCTGCGGGTGGATGGGGCGCTGGGGGGCGATCAAGACGGAATGGCAGCCGGTGCACTGTTCAAGGTCCGGTTTCATCTGGTCGCCGAAACGGATTATCTGGAGATTCCCATCACGGTCAATGTTCGCCACCTGCGCGACAACCTGAACCGGGAAGTCTCCGGATACACCGCGGACGCCGGCCTGGTGATCGGCGATGTCGTGGCTCCGGTCATCGATATGCTGGAGCTGACCAATTCCTCGCTGGTCCATACGGATGAATTCGCGAAAAACGGGGATCTGGTCAGAATCGATGCAGCTGTCGTCGACGGAGATCCCCTTTTCGGCCTGGCCAACGTGGTGGGCCATTTTGTATTCCTGCTCGGTTCGCCGGGCTGGTTGCTCAATGCCGATGCCTACACGCTTGGCGAATTCTCGTGGTTGGAGCGACCGGCGAGCCTTTATCCTGCCGACGGTCCGGTCTCCTTTTCAATAACGGCGACGGATCCGGCCGGCAATATTGCCACGGGAGCAGGCGGGGTTACAGCCGATAATACACCGCCGCAGACAGTTGCCGGTCTGGATGCCGTTGGTGGCCACAATCAGGTCACTCTTCAATGGAACGACCCGACGGGTCTGGATGCCAACCTGCGCCAGATCGTGATCAGGTCCAACCAGACGGACGATTATCCCTTCTACGAGTCTCCCGGCCCCGGATACCCGTTCGATCCAACCGACGGACAAGCCGTTTATTCGGGCCTCGGCACCGGAACCGACGTATCCTATCCTGCCAGCGGGGCCGGGCGCGACGTGGTTTATTTTCAGGCATTTGCCGTGGACGAGGTCGATCTGGTATCAACGGCCGGAGCGGATTCGCGCGATCGGACGACAAACTACCTGCTGGCCGATGTGACGGGCGGTGCCAGCGGCGTCTATGACGGGTTGACCGACATCTACGACGTCACGCGACTCGGTGATACCTATGGCCTGCCCCCCGGCGCGCCGGATTTCAATGCCGAGTGCGATGTTGCCCCCACGGACGACGATACCACCGACGGCGTGCCCGAGCCCGACGGCGCCATCGACATCGATGATCTCATGATTTTTGCGGACGTGTTTGGGCGCGATTTGAACCCGGGCCTGGCTGAACCGACCGCGATCCCCGTTACCGGGGTGGACCTGGTCTGGCGCCAGCCGGCGGAAGGGGTCTGGGTCCTGGAACTGGCAGAGCCCTGCGCCGCCCTGAAGGGTCTGCGCCTCAGTGCCTACCTACCCGGCGGCGAGACCATGACCGTGACAGCGGGTACGTTGCTGAAACGTCAGGATGCTCCTTATTTCCTGCACGCAAAGCGGGATGGGCTGGACGTGTCGTTTGCCGTGCTCGGTGCCGGTGTGGGCATTGCCGGGACCGGCGAATTGCTGCGCATCGAGACTTCTCAACCGATGGCGGACCTGACGGTCAGGTGGGATGCCCGCGGCATGAACAATACCCGCTTGACGGTGAATGAAACATTGCCCACGCCGGGGCCTTTGTTGCCGACCGCGTTTGCCCTGCACGGCAATCATCCCAACCCGTTCAACCCGGCGACGACCATCATCTTTGATTTGCCGTCGCCGCAGCTGGTACAGCTGGTGGTTTATGGGCTCGACGGGCGCCGGGTGGCTCAGGTGCTTAAGGCGCCGCTTCCGGCGGGACGTCAGCAGGTGACCTGGCGCGGACGTGATGACCAGGGCCGCGCCGTCGCCGCCGGTCTGTATCTGTATCGTGTGCAGGCCGGACCCTGGTCTGCCACTGGCAAATTGAACCTGGTCAAATAGACCCGCTCGCAGCCAACTGCGTGATGCCGGACAACCCGAGGAGAAGACATGAAACGCTGGTTGTTGATTGTGATCCTGCTGGGCAGCAGCGGCGTTCCGGCTGCCGCGGACCCGGTTCTGCGCTGGGCTCCGGCCGATACGACCATCGGTCTTGGCCAGCAAGTCACTCTGTCGATCATGCTCGACGATGCGATAGAGGTGCGCACGATAGAGGTGTACATCGGCTACGACAGCGACATCATCTCCGCGGTCGACGGTGGGCCCGGTCTGGCATTCAACGGTTTCAATCTATTCTCCGGTTTCGAGGAAGTTGACCCGGAAAACCCTGGTCAGTGGCACGGCTACTGTGTGGTCCTCGGCGCCGACGACTGGGTGGTGGGCCCGGGAGAACTTTTCCGTTGGACGGTCCAGGGAGGTACCCTGGGGACATCCGGTCTGGTCTCGGTCTCGGTAACCCTTTTACCGCCTGGTGGTGGTGAATATGATGAAGTGGAATTGCCGCCGACCGATGTCGTGGTGACCGAGGCGAGTGCAGTGCCGGCGTTGATGGCTGGAGGCCCGACCTTGCACCTGTACCCCAATCCTTTCAACCCACGGGTCCAGGTCGACTTCTTTCTCGGTGAGCATCTGAGCGGTCTGCTGGAGGTTTACGACATGCGGGGCCGGCGGGTGACGACGCTCTGGCAGGGAGTGGCGCCCCAGGCCGAGCAGATTGCCTGGGATGGGCGCGACGCACAGGGACGTGGTGTGCCCAGTGGGATCTACACCTTCTCATTGCAGCGGGCCGACGGATCCCGGATCACCACGCGGGGTACGCTCATTCGTTGACGGTCTGGTGTGCGGGAGTTCCACCCCTCAAAGTCCGACCTTGTACCCGATGGTCCATTCCAGATTGTCCGCGCTGCCGATTTCGTGGAAACGCACGTTGAGGCCGGCGAACCAGTTCTGGTAGAAGAATTGCTTCACACCCAACCGCTGGTATAAGTCAGGCAGACGACCTGGCACATCCTTTCTCAGGATCTTGTAGGCAAAATGAACGATGAGATGGGTCCGATGGACCACGATTTCGTAGCCGGCGAACAGGGCCAGTTCGAAGTTGTCCCCGGTCGTGCCGTTGGCGTTCACGCCGTTTTTGATGCCATCGATAATGATGAGATCGCCCACCGACTCGTCGTATCCCAGATCCAATCCGAAGACGTAACGGGACTTGCAGGAAAAACGGCGGCCTACCCCTAGGGTGAGGTTGCCGATGAAGTAGCTCTTGTTCAGAAACTTTTCCACCTCGGGGCCGATGAGTTCCAGATTGAGGTTCCGCTTGCCGGCCGAGCCGGTCACCGTCAGGTCCCAACCGTCGGGATATTGATCGACATGACGGCGAGGGGGTGGGGCGACTGGCGTATCGGTGTCGTATTTGACGAACAGGAGGGGGCCGACCTGGTTGATCCCGTGGTTCGGGCGCTGTGTGCCGCCGTTCGAAAAGTGGGTGAAGGTGAGGCCGCCGATCAGCGCCCAGCGGTCGGCCAGGCGGTACTCGAGGTTTGGTCCACCTTCGAGATGGACGGAGCGGCCCAGGCCCATGGCGACGTTTTTCGGGTTGGTCACCGGATCGTAGGGTTGCCAATCGTTCGTCAAACCGAAGGCTAAACCGAAATTAAACTTCCAGCGCTCGCCTCTGATCAAGGGCCATTCGAAAAATCCATAGAGTGACGTGGGATTACCGAGTTCCACATCATTGTTGTAATCCGCCCCGTAGATTCCGATTCCGTAGGAGGGGAAGTTGTAGGAGTGGTGCCAGTCCTTGGATCCATCGGTTTGCCAACCGAATTCCAGACGGAGCGACCTGAAACTATCGATCGGTTCGCCGGACTGGTTGTCGCCGTTGAGAAAATCATTGGTTTGAAGCACCGATCCGGCCTGAAAGCCGCCGCGCAGGAAGTGGGAGGGGCCGGGGAACGATTCTTCTTCTTTTTCCTCAGCCAAGGCGGGATTCACCGATGTCGAAAGCGTCAGAAAGAGGATGAACATTATCCAACGATGGGAAATGCCGGCCGACGGGAAAAGCGATTTCATGGATGACCTGCCTGGCTTCATTGCGAAGGTGTTTCTCAGTAAAACAGCTCCATACCCGGACCATCCTAACAACCGGAATCCTGATCTGACAAGTGTGAACACATAGTCGTCCGTGGCCGCGAAAGAAAAAACACCCTCCCGGCAGGGGAGGGTGCTGTGGGAAATCCGGTGCGACCTGTCAACCCCCGCCGGCGGGAATGGCAAGCTGCTCCATGACCTGATCGATGGTAAAGCTGGCCGCCTTCTGACGGGGCGGATATTCCTCGAATGTGGCCAGGAACTTGGCCACGATTTCCGTTGCCGGAAGCAATAGAAAGGCGTGATCCAGGTACCAGTCCCAGTACGTATTGGAGGTCAAAGTGGCCTTTTCATAGGGGTCGGTACGCAGGTTGAACAGCCAGGGCAGGCGGGTGTTCACTAAGGGTTCGCTCCAGACCAGCATGGTGCCAGCGGCCCGCTGCTGGGCGAAGACGACTTTCCAGTTGTCGTAGCGCAGGCCGGTCAAGTCGCCGTCGTCGGAAAAGTAGAAGAAGTCCTCACGGGGGCCCTTGTCCTGTTGGCCGGTCAGGTAGGGCAGGAAATTGTACCCGTCCAGATGGACCTTGAACTTCTTGTCGCCGGCCTTGTGTCCCTTGAGCAGCTTGTCCTTGATGTCAGGGTCGCCGGCAGCGGCCACGAGGGTGGGCATCCAGTCCATGTGGGACATGATCTCGTTGGAAACCGAACCCGCCTCGATGTGACCGGGCCAACGCACCATGGCCGGCACCCGGTAGGCGCCTTCCCAGTTGGTGTTCTTCTCGGACCGGAACGGGGTCATGCCACCGTCGGGCCAGGTGTTCATGTGGGGGCCGTTGTCGGTGCTGTAGAACACGATCGTATTGTCGGTGATTCCCAGTTCCTCGAGCTTGTCCAGCACCGTGCCCACGTTGTTGTCGTGGTTGATCATGGCGTCGTGGTAGACGCTCTGCCATTTGCCCGACTGGCCGTGGTCCTCTTCCGGGACGTAGGTGCGGAAATGCATGTGGGTGAAATTGACCCAGACGAAAAACGGCTTGCCGTCCTTGTGCTGCTGTTCGATGAAAGCGGCGGAGCGGTCGGCCACGTCGTCGTCAATGGTTTCCATGCGTTTTTTGGTCAGCGGTCCGGTATCTTCGATGCGGCCGTCGGCGTAGCTGTGGATCACGCCGCGCGGGCCGAATTTCTTATGAAATTCGGGATTCGTGGGGTAATCGGGGTGTTCGGGTTCTTCCTCGGCGTTCAGGTGGTACAGGTTGCCGTAGAACTCGTCGAAGCCGTGGTTGGTCGGAAGCATTTCGTCCTTGTCGCCCAGGTGGTTCTTGCCGAACTGGCCGGTTGCGTAACCAAGGGATTTCAACATCTCGGCGATGGTGGGGTCTTCGTCCCGCATGCCCAAATCAGCGCCCGGCATGCCGACCTTGCTCAGCCCGGTCCGGAATACGCTTTGGCCGGTGATGAATGCCGAGCGGCCGGCGGTACAACTCTGCTCGGCATAATAGTCCGTGAAGATCATGCCATCAGCGGCAACGCTGTCGATGTTGGGGGTGCGGTAGCCCATCACTCCCATGGTGTAGGCGCTCAGGTTGGTCTGCCCGATGTCGTCGCCCCAGATGACCACGATGTTCGGCTTGTCCGCCGCCAGAGCAGATCCGCCCAGCGCCAGGATCAGCAACCCGCCCAGCATGAGCATGATCAATCCATTTTTTGGTCTCATTTTTCCTCTTCCTCCCATTGAGTGTATGTTGCATTTTCGGAGTGACAATGTACCATTCGGGGGAAAGAGGCGTCAATATGTCGTCTTAAAGGTTTCATGAAATGTCAGGGAGAGATCAATGAGCTTTAACGAGGCAATGATGAAGCGGCAACCAGTTTGTCGACAAGCTGTTATCCTGATTGCCTTATTGTTTGTGTCAGGGTGTTTCCAAGCCCAGCAGTCCAGCGATCCCTTACCTTCCTGGAATGAAGGAGCGGCCAGGACAAGCATCGTGGAGTTTGTCCAGGCCGTCACCAACCAAAACGGACCCGACTTCGTTCCCGTCCCGGAGAGAATAGCGGTGTTCGACAACGACGGTACGCTGTGGTCGGAAAAACCGGTGTATTTCCAGTTGTTCTTCGCCATTGACCGGGTGAAGGAACTTGCGGCCGACCATCCCGAATGGAAGACGACCCAACCCTTCCAGGCGGTACTGGAGAATGACATGGAAACCCTTGCCTCCAGTGGCGAGAAGGGCATTCTGGAACTGGTGATGGCCACCCACGCCGGTGGCACCACCGACGAATTCGCCGCGATCGTCAGCGACTGGATCGGCAAGGCCCGGCATCCCCGCTTCGACCGGCCCTATAATGAACTGGTTTTTCAACCCATGTTGGAGCTTCTGGATTTTCTGCGCGCCAACGGGTTCAAGACCTTCATCGTGTCGGGGGGCGGTATCGAATTCATGCGGCCGTGGTCGGAAGAGGTTTACGGAATTCCCCCTGAGCAGGTCATCGGCAGCCGTATCAAGAAGGTTTTCGAGATGCGTGATGACGGCCCTGTCCTGGTCCGGTTGGCCGAGCTGGATTTCATCGACGACAATGTGACCAAGCCGGTAGGCATCCACAACATGATCGGGCGACGCCCCATTGCCGCCTTCGGCAACTCGGACGGCGACCTGCAGATGCTTCAGTGGACGGCTGCGGGTAACCGAAGGAGCCTGATGGGGCTGGTCCACCATACGGACGCCGAGCGGGAGTGGGCCTACGACCGTGACTCGCACATCGGACGGCTGGACCAGGCGTTGACCGAGGCTGAGAAGAACGGGTGGACTGTCGTGGACATGAAGAACGACTGGGATGTAATCTATCTGCCTGAAACGGATCGGTGAACCCGGAACCATCGAGAGGGATTACATTGAGCAAACAGAAGATGATCGCGTTCCTGCTCCTGGGTATGGTCTGGGGAGGCGCGGCAGGCGCGCATCCCGGGGAATCCGAGAACGGCATCACCCCGCCACCGGGTGAGATCCCGGTCCCGGTCCGGGTGGGCATCTACCTGCTCGACATCACCAACATCGACGAGACCCGCAACACCTTCGATGTGGAGCTGGACGTCGTGGTGAGATGGACCGATACGCGGATGGCCTTCGATCCGGAGGCGGCGGGAACCGACCGGCGGGTCCATGTCGGTCCCGAGGCGGATAAGTTATTCGATGGTATCTGGACCGCCCAGATCGTTTTGGCCAACCCGGTGGGACAGATGGGGACCGGGGCCCGGAAGGTGACGGTCCATGCCGATGGCAGAATGGAGATCTCCGTCCAGGTCAATTCCACCATTCGGACCAACCTGGACTACCGCCGGTTCCCCTTCGATAGCCAGGTTTTGCCGATCATCCTGGAATCATTCGCCTGGAACAACACCGTGGTGGAACTGGTGATGGATCCGGACCGCACGGGTTTCGCGCCCGAGTTCGTCCTGGCCGAATGGGATGTCGAAGCGCTCGACAGCAGCGTTGGGGACGTTCTGAGGGTCAGGGACGCCGTCCCGTTTTCGAATCTCAACTACGAGATCAGGATCCAGCGCCAGTCCGGGTATTACCTCTGGAAGATCTTCCTGACGGTGATCATCATCGTCTCGTTGACCTGGGTCGTCTTCTGGATGAGCGATGAGCGCCTGGGCCGCCGGGCAGGGATTTCCAGCAGCGGAATTCTCACGGTCATCGCCTACCAGTTCGTGACCACGTCGACCCTACCGCGGGTAAGCTACCTGACCGTCGCCGACCGGGTGATGACCGTTTCGATCATCACGATTGCGGCCACCATGGTGGTGAGTGTCTTCGTCGACCGGATCGATTTCGAAAATCAGGCAGCGAAGCTGCGGGTCGACCGGGCCTGCCGATGGATCTTCCCGCTTGCCTATCTGGGAATGCTGGGCCTTGTCATGGGCCGGAACGGGCTATTCTAGGCCCGGTCCAGGATGTCCCGCACCTTGCCCAGCAGCTCAGGAATGCCGAAGGGTTTCATCAGGAGATCCGCACCTTCCAGATCACGGATTTCGGTGCCAACGCTGGTGGGGTCGTAACCGGAAGCGAAGAGGATGCGGATCTTGTCCTTGACCTGCCGGATCTGTTCGCCCGCTTCCCGGCCGTCCAGCCGGGGCATCACCAGGTCCAGCATCACCAGATCCACTTCGTCAGCATGTTTCTTGAACACCTCGACGGCCTCTTCCCCGTCGGCAGCCACCAGGACCGTGTAACCGCCCTTCTTCAGCACCCGCACCGCCAGGTTGCGGACATCCTCGTTGTCCTCGGCCACCAGGATGGTTTCGTCGCCACCGGCGGCCGGTTTCCTGGGCGGCTTGTCCGCCGGTTGTGTGACTTCCATTTCCGACCTGGGCAGATAGACCGAAAATTTCGTGCCGTGACCGGGTTCGCTTTCCACGAGCATCAAACCGTCGTGCTGCCGGACGATGCCGTAGATCGAAGCCAGCCCAGGCCGGTGCCCTGGCCCACCTCCTTGGTGGTGAAGAAAGGTTCGAATATCCGTTCCATTACCTCCGGAGCCATGCCCTGCCCGGTGTCTTCGACGGTCAGGACGCCGTATTTCCCGGGTTTGGCGTCGGGATGGTGTTCGCAGAAGGCGGCATCGATTTCCGTGGCTTCGGTCCTGACGGTGATGGTGCCCGTACCGGAGATGGCGTCCCGGGAGTTGACGCAGAGGTTCATGAATATCTGTTCGACCTGCCCACGGTCGGCATGGATTCGGACCCGGTCCGTAGCGGGCAAAAAGTCGATGGTGATGGAGACGTCGATCATCCGCCGCATCATCTGCAGCATATCCTTGATCACGTCATTCAAATCCAGGGTGGTCGGTTGGAGCACCTGCTGCCTGCTAAAGGCGAGCAACTGCCGAGTAAGGGTCATGGCCTTATCCACGCCTTGGCTCACCTGCTCCAAGTCCTGACGGGTCTGGCCCTCGGGCTGGAATTCCTGGAAGACGAACTCCAGATTGTTGAGCATGGAATGAAGCAGATTGTTGAAATCGTGGGCGATGCCGCCGGCCAACAGGCCGACCGCCTGCATCTTCTGCGACTGGATCAACTGTTCTTCCAGCTTGCGGCGGGGAGTGATGTCGCGTCCGACCGCCGTGACGGTTTCCATCTTTCCGGCGGCGTCCAGCACCGCGCGATTGGACCAGGCCAGCCAGCGCCATCCTTCACCGGTCATGACACGCTGTTCATGGTAGGAGCGATGCGGGGGCTCCGGCAGTGAGGCCAGGGACCGGGCAGTGGCTTCACGGTCGTCCTCGTGCACCACGGGCAGGATGTCCCGGCCCAGCAACTCATCTTCCGTCTTGCCGAAGATCTGGCAATAGCTGGGACTGACATAGAGGAACCGTCCGTCCCGGTCGAACTGGACCACCAGATCGTTCTGGTTCTCCACGAGCAGGCGGTACTTGGACTGGCTTTCACGCAGGGCGGTCTGACGCAGGAGCAGGGCGCGCAGGAGCATCGCCAGCAGGGCGACCAGGACCAGGCCCGTCACGGCCATGATTTCGTCCGCCGGGTTCCGGAAGTCCGTGAGAAACCGCGGAGTGGGGGCCAGCCGGAGGAGCCAGCGACGGTCGGCGACCCTGACGGGCAGATCAAAGGCGTATTCCCACTCTTCGCCGGTGCCGCCATCGGAATGGAGATAGGCGATGGCCCCGCTTTCCTCCACGAACCGGAACCGGAACCTCTCGCGCAGATCAGCTTCGGCCAGGCAGGTGTCCAGCATCATGGTGATCCGGAAAACGCCGTTGATGTAACCCAGGGCCAGGTCGTTCTTGTCCAGCAGG
>DAOWLV010000081.1 GCA_030643455.1 Candidatus Krumholzibacteriia bacterium
CACATGCGGAGATCATGAAAAACAACATGAGGTTGCTGACCCAGGTGGGCCTCTACAACAAGAGGCACCGGCTTCCCCGCCAGTTGAGCGGTGGCGAGCAGCAGCGGGTGGCCATCGCCCGGGCCATGGTGAGCAGCCCCAAGATCCTGCTGGCCGACGAGCCGACCGGCAACCTCGATCCGGTCAACGCCCAGGGAATCATCGACCTGTTGTTCCGGATCAACGACTCCGGCACCAGCGTCGTGTTCAGCACGCATGACCACGACATCGTCAAATCCTTCGGCCAGAGGGTCATCGTGATCAACAAGGGCCGCATCGAATCGGACGAGAAACGGCGGGTCCCGGTGGACCGCAAGGTGAGTCTGACCGACAAGATGTACATCGCCGCCGCAAGGAGGGACCGCGCCAATGTTTAGGAAAGCCCAGGTTGTCTATCTGGTCAGGGAGTCTTTCGCGGGTTTTCACCGGCGGAAGTTGACCACCGGTGTCACCATTTTGATCATGGGTTCGGCCCTGCTGGTCCTGGCCATCCTGACCCTGGCCACCCTCAACATGGGCCACCTGCTGACAACGGCCCGGGCGGGCATCGACATGCGGGTATTCCTGCGTGAGGATCTGGGTCCCGCACGGTTGGCGGAATTGCAACCGAGACTGGTGGTCATTCCGGGAGTGCAGATGGTCACCTGGATCTCCCCCGAGACCGCCCTGGCCCAGTTCAAGGAGGGGCTCGGCGAGGATGCAGGAATCGTGGATCTACTGGACTCCAACCCCTTGCCGGCCTCCTACCACCTGACCCTGACGCCTGGGGCCCGCAACCTGGAATCGGTGGTGGCCATCCGGGAGGAAATCGCGGTCTGGGACGAAGTGTCGGAGATCCTGTTCAACCAGAGCTGGATCGACGCCCTCGAGCGCTGGACCTTCCGCTTCCAGATGGCCAGCCTGGCTGTGGGCCTGATGGTGTTTCTGGCCGCGGTATTCGTCATTTCCAACACGGTCAAATTGACCATGGCCGCCAACGCCAGGGTCATCCAGATCCAGAAACTCGTCGGAGCAACCAATGCCTTCATCCGGATCCCGTATCTTTGCGAGGGGATGATCCAGGGTCTATTGGCCGGGATCCTGGCCATGTCGCTTCTGGGGCTGGCCGGGTGGTTCCTGGACGACCGGCTGGGTGGAGTGATCTTCTTCTCGTCCCAGCAGATCTCGGGTTTCATCCTGTTCTGTATCGTGCTGGGTTTGACCGGAAGTTATTCCGCCATGCGGAAGTACCTGACCATGCAGAGCGACATATGATGAAACGCGTGAAGATCCCGATGACCCTGATGATCCTGGTGATATGGGCTGCAATTCCGTTCGCCACCCCGGCCGCGGGACAGGGCCAGCCGGTGGAAGACAAGCCGGTGGAAGACCCACCGGTCATCATCCATTCGAGTCAAACCAAGGGCCGGGACCTTCTGCAAAAGAGCATCCAGGACAACACGACGGATCTCGACATACTGCGCCAGCAGATCGATCAACACCGTCAGCGAATCAAGAATCTCGACCAGGAGGAAGCCCAAGCCAGGCGGGGACACGAGGAGATCCAGAAGGAAATCGAATTGAGCCGCAAGCTCGTGGGGGACATGATCCAGCAGGAACTCATGCTCCAGGAGCGCAGCAGGTTGCTGAAATCGGAACTGGAGATCCGGCTCGACATCTACACCGATCGCAAGGTGACCCTGGCCAGGAGCCTGCGCTCCATGTACCTCCGTTCCCAGGTCAGCGATCTGGAAATGGTTCTGACCTCGGGGAGCTTTTCCGATTTTTTGACCGGCGTCAAGGTCAGCCGGACGCTGGCTCGCCTGGAGGCGGGTATGCTCGAGGAGGTTCGGACCGAGGGGCGGATTCTCCGGCGTGAACAGCGCCAGTTGAATGCGGCCCTGGCGGAAATCTGGGAGACACGGGCGGAACAGGACCAGGAAAACGACCGGCTGGAAGAACTGATGGCCGAAGAGATGGGTGCCCTGCGTGAACTGGTTACCGAGCGCAAGGACCTGAAGAACCAGCTGCTCCAGATGGGGCTCAACGAGCAGAAACTGTCCTATGTCCTGACGGATCTGGAACAGCTGCGGGTGGGACGATCCGCTCAGCAGCCGACCGGGCAAAATTCCCTGGTTCTGCTGGCCGGCAGTCTCGATTGGCCGGTGCATGGTGAACTGATCCGGGGCTTCGGCCGCTCGGTGCATCCCAAATTCAAGACCGTAACCCTCAACAACGGATTCAACATCGCTGCGCCCAAGGGGACCCCTGTGGCTGCGGTCGCCGACGGAACCATCGAATACTCTGATCATTTGCCCGGTTTCGGCCAATGCGTTATCCTTGACCACGGCGCGGGGTACTATACCCTGTACGCACATCTGGAGGGGGTTTTCGTAGCCAAGGGTGATGAGATCGCCCGGGGTCAGGTCATTGCCGAAGTGGGGCGGCCCGCACCCGGTGATGACCCCCAGCTGTACTTCGAGGTACGGCAGGGGCGCACGCCGCTGGATCCCGCCGATTGGCTGCGATCCCGTTGACCCAGTTCAACCGGGATGGGAGCATCGCCTTGGGCAGGAGCCAGTTCCTCGGCCGTCCGGCCGTTCTTGATAAGCTGCAAAGGGTTCGCCAGGCCGGGAAACTCGGCCAGCCTTTCCTTTTGGTCGGTCCCGAAGGGTCGGGCAAGGAAAATACCGCCCTCGAATTCGCCCGCCTGTTGAATTGTTCCTCACCTGCCACCTGCGGTCCCGAGAGGCTTTGCGAAAGCTGCGTCAAGGCCCTGGGATTCCAGCATCCCGATATTCACTGGATCGGTCCCGCGCCTGCTTCGTTGGACGATGCGGGGGTGCGCAGTCTGCTCGAAAAAAAGATCGCCAATCCCTTCCACCAGGACCCCGCGGCCGCCACGTCCCAGGTCCGTATCGGCGATCCCGAAAATCCCGAACCCATGACCATCCGGTCGTTGATCCATTTCCTGCGCCGCCGGGCCTTCCAGAGTCCCTTCAAGGTGGCGATCGTCGCCGACGGCCACCGCATGAACCAGTCGGCTGCCAACGCCTTTCTCAAGACCCTCGAGGAACCCCCGCCCAATACGGTGATCTTCCTGCTGACCACGGGCACCGACCGGATGCTGCCCACCATCCTGTCCCGCTGCCAGAAGCTCCGTTTCGAGCCCTGGTCCGAGGATGAACTGGCGGGGCTGCTGGCGGATATCGGCGGGGTCAGTGACAAGCAGGCCGGTGAAGCCGCAAGGACGGCCGAGGGCAATGCGCGTCGGGGTCTGGCCCTGCTCGGGGAAGAAGCGCGGGCCGTGCTGGACTGGGCCGGCCGCCTGTTCGAAGGTATTCACCGCGGTGACCGTGCCCTGGCGGCCATCGCCGCGGACGAACTCCATCGGGGTCTCATGTCCCACCTGTGCCTGCCGAGTGATGCCGGCGCCAAGAAGATGGCGGTCGATAACGGGCCGTTGAGGCGGGACAGGGCCATCCAGCTATGCGAATTGCTCAATCTCCATTACAGTGATGCAGTGCTCCTTTTGGAACTGGGAGACGACAGGCGGCCCCGCCTGCCAGCTTCCGCCGAATTGACGGCCCGGGTGGCCGCGGCCCGCAACACGCGATCCCTGCTCAAGGACATGGAACGCATCGAGGTCTCCCGACGGGAAATCGACAGAAACATCAATATCGGTCTGGCCATGGCCGTATTGTTCGAAGGGCTGATAGATCATGCCGAACGAGACAAGGCCTCCGGTCCCCCTGCAGGGGGATAAGCTGGTTCTGGTCCAGTTCAAGGGCCATCGCAAGGGATATTACCACAACCGGCGAAACCTGAAGCTGGCCGTCGGCCAGTACTGCCTGGTGGAAGCGGATCGGGGCCGGGACATGGGGAGGATCAACTACGTCGGTTCCGGCAAGGCCGAGTGGTGGAATCTGGCCGAGAAGCAGGGGGTCGTGGAGGTCGCCTGTCCGCAGGATCTGGCCCGGCTGCACGACAACCGCGGGGATGAATGGGAATTCTGGGACATCTGCAATGAGAAGATCAAGGCCCGCAAGCTCAAGATGAACCTGGTCACCGTCGAACGGCAGTTCGATCACAAGAAGATCACCTTTTATTTCACGGCGGAAAAACGGGTCGACTTCCGGGAACTGGTTCGCGACCTGGCCGGTATTTTCCGGACGCGTATCGAACTGCGCCAGATCGGAGTCAGGGACGAAGCCCGCCTCAAAGGCGGTCTCGGCGTCTGTGGCCGTGAATTCTGCTGCTCCACCTTCCTCCATGAATTCGTTCCGGTGACCCTGAAGATGGCCAAGGTCCAGCAATTACCCCTGAACCCGAGCAAGCTATCGGGGCCCTGCGGGCGTCTCCGCTGTTGCCTGACCTACGAAAACGAGGTGTACCGACGGGCCCGCATCTCTCTGCCCCGCGTGGGATCGGTGGTTTCCACTCCCGAAGGATCCGGAACCGTTCGGAAACTTGATTTGTTGCAGGAAACGGTCAGTGTGGCCGGGCCCGGGCAGGAAGGGCTGGTCGAATGGCCGGTCGAACGGCTGCAGTGGGATGAGGATCGAAACATCCCGGCGCCCGGGCCATCGGGCGGCGACCGGAATGCGAAAGACTGCAACGGGGGCGGGTGTGGAAACACGCGTCATGGTGGAGGACGCCATTGATCGACAGTCATGTCCATCTCAACCGCCGGGAGTTCGACGGCCAGGCGGCCCAGGTCGTGGCCCGGGCCAGGCAAGAGGGCGTCACCGGTTTCCTTAATGTCGGCTACGACCTGGCTTCCAGCCGGGAATCGATCGCCCTGGCCGAAGCCGATTCCGCCATCCTGGCGACAGTCGGCATCCATCCCCATGACGCCCTGATCCTGGCCGACGAACACGGCAAGCTGACCACCGCCGGCGAACGGGCCCTCGAGGAACTGGCAGAGATGGCTGCTCACCCCAGGGTGGTCGCCATCGGGGAAATAGGTCTGGACTATTACCGCGACCTTTCTCCTCGACCCGCCCAGCACGCGGCCCTGGCCGCCCAGCTTTCCCTGGCCGACAGGGTGGGCCTGCCCGTGATTTTCCACGTGCGGGACGCCTGGTCCGAAACCCTGGAGCATATCGACAGGTGTGGCGTTCCCCTTCGCGGGGGGGTTCTCCATGCTTTCAGCGGCGACCAGGATGCCGTCATCTGGGCGCGCCAGCGTGGTTTTTTGCTGGGCATCGGCGGGCCGGTGACCTATAAAAACAGCCGGTTGCCCGATCTGGTGGCCACCGCGGGTGTGGACATGATCCTGCTGGAGACCGACGCTCCCTGGCTGCCTCCGGTGCCGTATCGCGGCCAGCGAAACGAGCCATCCTATCTGCCTCATACCCTGAAAAAAGTGGCCGAGATCCTGGCCACCGATCCGAATGCCGTGGACAGCCGAACGACGGAGTCCTTCGTCGGGTTGTTCGGTGAACCGGCCGCCCAGTCCCAACGGAGTTCTCCTTGAGCGAAAGCCAGCACTCCCTCCTGCGCAGATACGGCATTCGCCCGGTCAAACGGCGCGGTCAGAATTTTCTCGTGGACGGCAATCTGGCCCGCGCCATCGCCCTGGAAACCCTGAAGGTCAGCGACCGGGTCCTGGAGCTGGGTGCGGGTGCCGGCGCCCTGACCGTTCACCTGCTGGCCGGCGCCTCCCGTGTGGTTTGCGTGGAGGTGGACCGCCATCTCTGTGAACTTCTGCGGGCGGAATTCGGGCAGCGGGATCAATTCCAGCTCATCGAAGGGGACCTGGCCAAGATGGACTGGGCCGAGGCGATGGCCTCGACAGGTGAGCATCCGGTCATTGCGGGCAATCTGCCCTACGTATTGACCAGTACGGTTTTGTTTGCGCTGGCCGATCTTCGAAAGGACATCAGTGGGGGCGTGTTCATGGTGCAGAAAGAGGTGGCCGAGCGTCTGACCGCCACATGCGGTGGCCGCGACTACGGTATCCTGGCCGTTGTACTGGGATCGGTGTTCGACGTGAAGATCATCCGAAAGGTCGCTCCTTCGGTGTTCTGGCCCCGGCCCGAGGTGGAATCGGCCATCATCCGGCTGGTGCCCAACCGGCGCTGGAGGCAGGCGGATTTCGAAAACTTCGCCTCGGTGGTGAAGACCCTGTTCGGGCAAAGACGAAAGAAATTGCGGACGCAGCTGCGCGTACATTTCGATCTGAAAGACAAAACGGTGGATGAACTCTCAGCCAAAATCGGTATCGACGCCGACCGTCGGCCCGAACAGATCGATCCGGCCGGATTCCAGCGCCTGGCAGAAGCCCTGACCCGAAGGGACGAGGGTTGAAACGGGTAACCGGAATGAGCCTGGTCGTGTTTGCCCTTCTGGCGGTGGTCGCCGGCGGGCCCGAACCCGCCCTGGCCCAGGAGGAGTACCCCCCGGCGAACGAGTCGGTCGCCGACAGCCTGGAAACGGGAATGTCCGCCATGGACCAGGCCCGGATCATTGCCGACCAATACGCCCAGGATCCCCAGGTCGAGGTCACGAGCGAACCGTTCATCCAGGGCCTTTCCAACGAACCCAAGGCAGGCGCCCTGGCCAATGTCCGGCAATTCACCTATTACGGGGACCTGATCACGACCCTGAAATTCCAGAACAATTCCACCTTCAGGAACACCTTCAAGTTCTCCTGGGAGGAGTATCGCAAGCAGGACAAGACCGTCCAGAAAAAGGACGACAACTTCACCTACGGGCTGGGGAGCAACCTGCCGTTTGTTTTTACCATGAACGGTGCCTGGAACTGGAGCGAGGACAGGACAACCAATACCGCCGGTTTCGCCAACCTTTCCAAGCGTGACCAGAAACGGGCCGGCCTCAACGCCATGAAGTCCAATTTCAAGACCGGATTCCTGAACAATACCGCCAAGATTTCCGCGCGTATCATGGATCAGGAGAGTGTCAACCAGAATCAGCGCAACGACTTCAATGAAGGGGCAATCGACGGCGGGTTCCAGAGCGACATGAGAATCGCGGAGGGGGCCAGGATCGCGGGCCGGCTCTACGGAATGACTCTCGAAGGGGATCGCGCCCTGGGCAACTCCACCGAGTCCTCGTCGGCCAATGGCGACACCGTCGGTTTCGGGGTCTACTACAAACGGACCATCGCCAACGGCCGGGTTGCCGTCACCCGTAGCAATTTCCAGAAGAAGTACCTCGACTTCAAGAGGAACACCAATGGTCTGATCGATACCGTGGGCGTGGACGAAGACAAGAAGGTAGTGGACGAACTCGAAACCAACGATGCGATTTCCTACGAACTGGAAAACAATTTCCGGTTCGGCCGGATCGGGGTGGGGACCAGGCTGACCCGCCTGACCAGTGACCTCGATTACGCCCAGAGCGGGGTGGGTCTGAGGCAAAAGGAACAGGACGTGATGGATCTGTCGTTGACCTATGCGGTGGGTCCCGATTCGTTTGCCGTCAGTTACGATTACCTCTGGAGGTGGGACGACCAGCGATACAAGAACGCCACCGAAAACCGCGGCAAGCAGTACAACAAGGCCAGGGATTACGAGTTCAGATATTTCCGCGACCTGTTCAGACACACCAAGCTCAACCTCCGGTATCACGAGGGCTTGAGCCAGGACATCGCCGAGGAAAACGCCCAGGGTCATCGCCCCAACGAAAACGACCTGGACAGGCACCAGGCCGATATCAGCGCCCGGCTGGAGCGGAACTGGATCGGGAAGTTCCGCGCCACCATGGTCTTCACCTATCAGCAGGTCCAGGATCTCAACATCCGGGAATCCCGGTCATCCAACAACAACGTGAAGGATTCCTACGAGCTGTCACCGGGTTACGCCTGGACCATATCGCCCTTGATCAGCCTGGACCAGAGTTACCGGGTGTATATCCAGTACACGGATTTTTTGTACTCCAACCTGGAAACGGTCAACCGGTCGGATGACTACAGCAAGAGGGGCAACCTTGCCACCAAGGTCATCATCGATCCTTCCAACCGGTTGAAAATCACCCTGCGCCATGATTACAACAAGCGATTCTCAGCCACCAAGACCGGCGTCGACGCCTCGGGAAACGCGTTTTATCATCGCGACCTCAATCAGACGATCAACAAGATCGAATTGGCTTTCAGGTTCGTTGTCACACAGGGGGTTACGCTCGAGGCTTCCACCTACCGAACCCGGGATGATCGGGAAAATTTCGGAACGAGGGATACCACCACCCGGACCTATTCGGGGGAGATGTGGGTGGGCACCCAGGTGCGTCGCCGGTGGTTCCAGAAAAATCCCTTGGAACTTTCTGTCATGGTCAGGAAGTATAATGCTTTCGGACCCAGCGTGACCGAGACGAGCTCAGATTACTGGGAAGCGGACATCTGGCTGAAATGGGAGTTTTGAGATGAGGCAAGGCCTTGCCATCTGGCTGGTTTGCTCGACGGTCCTGCTGTCGGGTTGCCTGTTTTCTCCCCGTGAGCCGGAACCGCCGGGAACCGGTGTGGAGATCGATTACCTCCCCAGGAGCTCGCCCGCCAACGTGTGGTCCAACCTGGAGAAGTCGTTGTTTGCCACGCACGCGCCTGGTTGGGAGGACAATATCAGCCTGATCGAATTCCGGTACATTCCGGATGACGAGGCCAGGGACCAGTTTCCTCCGAACACTTTTGTCGACTGGGACCGGGCCCGGGAAGTGACGTTCATCAACAACTTCTACAACAGCAACGTCACCAATATCGCCAAGATGAGCGAGGACGGGTACGTCTTTCCGCCGGCTGCGGGCAACGAAATGACCGTCGAGGACATCATCTATGACCTGAAAGTAATCAATAACGTCGATGGCTCCGAGGTACGATATCGTGGCAAATGCGACGTTATTTTTAGACTCGAGGGGAATTTTTGGTATATTTACGAGTGGAGAGATCTTCAGGGGGAAAGCGACCCGGATTCAGGTACGCTTCTCAACACGATGGGGGTGTTGCGCGGAACTTTTGGTAGCCAATAATCGCTCGGTATGTTAAAATTGCTGATGGTTCCCTAAAAAGAAGTGGGCTTCTTGATTCGAAACCCAACGATACCCGGAGAAATGTTCTCCGGGGAGGCCCAGGACCTTCTGGAGGATAGTGTGATGAAATCGAAGTTTTTTCTGCTTCTGGCGGGATTCTTTCTCTTGATCGCCCCCGCCGGTTGCATTTTTTCGCCCGATGAGGATCCCGGGGATACGCCCCCGCCGCCTCCTCCGGTCATGCCTTTTCCCGGATCTCCCGATGTGTTGATGGCCAACTTCCAGACCATCTACGAGACCATGGACAATGACGAGTACCGCAAGATCATGCATCCGGATTACCTGACCATCCTGCAGGAGGATACGATCGACGAATTCCCGGATGTCGGCACCACCCTGGATGTGAACGAGGAGTTGAGGATCCACGAGCGCATGTTCTCCGGGGATTCCGTGACGGACCCCAACGGGGATTTCGTGCCCGGCGTGGCAGGCATCTCCTTCAGCAAATTCCGGGCGCTGGACGCCTGGGCCTTGTCACCGGGAGACGATATCATCCCCAACGCCGAGTGGGCTCCCTTCGAGGTGGAATTCCTGTTCGACCGTGGTCAGGAATTCTCGACCCTGAGCGTCAAGGGCACGATCAAGTTCTACGTGACCAGCCGGGATTCCACGCACCTGGGCTCGGTGAAGCAGTATTACCAGATGATCGGCCAGGTTGACCTCACCGAGGATGGCGGCGGCTGACCGGGTCAGGTTCCTGGATTCGCATTTCCCACGGAGGGATCTTCACGGCTCTCTCCGTATTTTTTTAGTTGTGCCTCTGAAATTGTGTTTCCCCTCTTCCCTTGCTCATTGTCCGAGCAAGGGGAGATTTTTCAGTACGCCATCTTCAACTCGTGTTTGCGGTTTACCTTCAAAGCCCGGGTTTCAACGTTC
>DAOWLV010000318.1 GCA_030643455.1 Candidatus Krumholzibacteriia bacterium
CACATCGCCTGGAGACGGGAGGCGGCAGCGCGGTGCGGGACCGGGCCCAGTTGCTGTTCAACCAGGACATCAGGGTGTCCCTGGTCAAACCCACCGCGGCCGACGATTTCTATTATAGGAACGGGCGGGCCGACGAGCTGATCTACATCACCCGTGGCGGTGGTGTGCTGGAGTCCCAGTTCGGAAACGTGACCTATCGCGAGGGCGATTACCTGGTCATTCCGCGCGGCATCGTCCACCGTCTGGTTCCGGGTGACGGCCAGCAGATCCATCTTGTCATGGAAAGCCGGGGGCACATTCGCACACCCAAGCGGTACCGCAATCAGCACGGACAACTGCTGGAACACAGCCCTTTCTGCGAGCGTGATATCCGGGCGCCGGAAGAACTGCCGGTCCACGATGAAACGGGTGAGTTCGAGGTGATCACCCGGGTGGACGATTCCTGCCACCGGGTGGTCCTGGACCATCATCCTTTCGACACCGTGGGCTGGGACGGCTGCTATTACCCCTGGGCTTTCAGCATCCATGACTTCGAGCCCATCGTGGGCCGCATTCACCAGCCGCCGCCGGTGCATCAGACTTTCGAGGGTGATGGCTTTGTCATCTGCTCCTTCGTGCCGCGCCTGTACGACTTCCATCCCGATGCCGTGCCGGCCCCGTACAATCATTCCAACGTGATGACGGACGAGGCCCTCTACTACTGCAACGACGAGTTCATGAGCCGCAAGGACGTCGAGCAGGGGTCGATCACCCTGCATCCCGACGGCCTGCCCCATGGGCCCCAACCCGGCAAGGCCGAAGAATCGATCGGCGTGGTCAAGACCGACGAACTGGCCGTGATGATCGATACCTTCGTGCCGCTGACCGTGGCCAAGTCGGCCCTGGCGGCGGCGGACCCCGATTACGGGCGGTCCTGGCTGGAAGGGGACCAGGAGTGAGCGACGTCGATTCCTCAGCCTTCCGGTCGTTCATGGGCGGTCTGGTGGACTACGCCGGACTATTCCCACCGGCCTTGCTGGACATGACCGCGGCCGTTGACGAATATGCCGGACACCGCGCCGAACAGGAATCCTGGATGCTGGGGCGGTTCATCGTTCCGGCCGGCCGGTTGGCCGAGTTGGAGGAGACCTGCGCGCGGTATCTCGACGAAGGGCAGGAATGGACCTTTTCAGCTCTTGTCGGTGGTCGGGATGATGCCGCCAGCGCTCTGGCCGCGGTAGCAGCCCAGGGTCGAGCCGCGGCCGCCTTTTTGCAACGCTTCGAAGGCCGGGCCAGGATCGAGGTCCTGGAAGCGCCGGTTCCGGTGGACGGATCAGGGACGAATGTCGGTGAATTCCTCGGCCGGTATGTGGACTCCCTTGCTTCGGCGGGGCTCACCGATCGGGAACTCTATCTGGAGGTCCTGCCGGGAGTCGATGATTCCCGAGTATTGGAGGCGATCAATGTTCTGGCCTCTTTCGAATCCCGCTTTGCCCGTATCGGCGCCAAGTTGCGCTGCGGTGGGGTCACTCCCGAGGCTTTTCCCAGCTGTGAGAGGGTTGCCGGATTTATCGATCGTTGCCGCCGCCTGGGACTGCCGTTGAAGTGCACGGCAGGTCTGCACCATCCGGTCAGGCACCAGGCCGCCGAGCCGCCCGTGATGATGCACGGCTTCCTTAACGTTTTCGGGGCCGGGATACTGGCCCACGCCCTCGGCGCCGGAATCGACGTATTGACCGCCTGCATTTCCGAAACCGACCCTGGAGCTTTTGCTTTTTCCGATGACGGGTTCGCCTGGCGGGATCATCTCGTTCCGGCCGGGGCCCTGGCCCAGGCCCGCGATGGATTCCTCAGCGGGTTCGGCAGCTGCTCCTTCGACGAACCCCGCGACGATCTGCGCGCGTTGGGTCTCATGTAAACTCTGATGATTTGAAAGGATGGATTGCCAACATGGATCCCACCGTCGACCCTTCCGCGGAATCCTTCGTTCCGGTGTCACCGGATTCTCATTTCCCCATTCAGAACCTTCCCTACGGAGTGTTTTCGCCGACCCCACAAGACGAACCGCGGGCCGGCGTGCGCATCGGGGACCACGTGCTCGACCTGGCGGTGATCCAGAACAGCGGACTGCTGGACAGCGCCGGGTTGCCCGAGGGAATTTTCAGCTATCCGGTCCTGAATCCCTTCATGGAACTGGACCGTGACCAGCACCGGATCACCCGCCTGCTGATCCACGGCCTGTTGCGCAAGGATGAATCCACCCTGCGCGATGATGCGGTGCTGCGCGGGCGTGCGCTGCTGCCCGTTGATTCGGTGACCCTGCAATTTCCCGTGGGCATTCCGGACTACACCGATTTCTATTCATCGAAGGAACACGCGACCAACGTGGGCATCATGTTCCGGGGCAAGGACAACGCCCTGATGCCCAACTGGCTGCATCTGCCCGTGGGGTATCATGGCCGGGCCAGCTCGATCATTCTTTCGGGCCAGCCGGTGATCAGGCCGTACGGTCAGACCCAACCGGCAGAAGGCGAACCCCCGGTGTTCGGTCCCTGCCGTCTGATGGATTTCGAACTGGAAATGGGATTTTTCGTCGGTGCGGGTAACGCCCAGGGGCATCCCGTCGGGGTGAATGACGCCGACGGTCATATTTTCGGCCTGGTCCTGGTCAACGACTGGTCGGCGCGGGACATCCAGAAATGGGAGTACCAGCCCCTCGGACCGTTCAACGCCAAGAATTTCGCGACCAGCATCGCGCCCTGGATCGTGACCCTCGACGCCCTGGCGCCCTTCCGTTGCGACGCGCCGGTCCAGGATCCGGAGCCGCTGGACTACCTGAAGGAATCGAACCGGGGCACCTATGACATCAACCTCGAGGTCGAGATCACGGCCGAAGGTCAAAACGAAGGCCTGCGCGTTTGCGAGAGCAACTTCAAGCATCTGTACTGGACCATGGCCCAGCAACTGGCCCATCACACGAGCACCGGCTGCAACCTGAACACGGGCGACATGCTGGCTTCCGGAACGATCAGCGGGCCGGAAAAGGGCAGTTACGGGTCCATGCTCGAGATCACCTGGCGGGGGACCGAACCGATCACCCTGCCGGGTGGCGGCGAAAGGAAGTTCCTGGCCGACGGCGACACCGTGACCATGAGCGCCTGGTGCCAGGGCGATGGTTACCGGGTGGGATTCGGCGAGGTCGCCAGCATGATCCTGCCCGCCCGGGATCCCCAGGGGACGGAAACCTGATGAGCAGCGGCATGGGGGATGTCCTGTGGACACCTGGTCCGGACAAGATCGCCGCAACCCAGGTCACACGGTTCCGTCTCGAGGTCAACGAACAACTGAATCTGGGCCTGGACGATTATGAGGCCTTGCACCGCTGGTCGGTGGCCGACCGTCCCGCCTTCTGGCGCGCGATGTGGGATTTCGCCGGAGTGGTGGGAGATGGACCGGGCGAAACGGTTCTCGTCGACGGCGACCGCATGCCGGGCGCCAGCTGGTTCCCCGAGTCACGGCTCAACTATGCCGAAAACCTTTTGCAGGGGCCGGACGAGGCCGAAGCCATCGTCTTCCGCGGAGAAACGGGAGAAACCCGCCGCCTGACTTATGCTCAACTCAGGGAAACCGTCGCAGGCATCGCGGCCGGCCTGGCTGCCGACGGGGTGGGGCCGGGTGACCGCGTGGTGGGGTTTTTGCCCAACATTCCCGAAGCGGTGATCGCCATGCTGGCGGCAACCAGCCTGGGTGCGGTCTGGTCCAGCTGTTCTCCGGATTTCGGCGAGCAGGGAGTGCTGGACCGCTTTGGTCAGATCGAACCCAAGGTCCTGTTCACCGCCGACGGTTATTCCTACGGGGGCAAGAGTCACGATTCGATGGCCACGACCGATCTGATTCTGGATAAATTGCCATCACTCGTCCGCGCAGTGGTTATCCCCTTTCGCAACCAGGGGTCCCCCTTGGTCGGTTCGATGGTGTCCTGGGCCGAGTATCACGACCCGGCTGCCGGATCGACGCCGAAATACCGTCGGGTTCCATTCAACCATCCCCTGTTCATCATGTATTCATCCGGCACGACCGGGTTGCCCAAATGCATGGTCCATTCCGTGGGCGGAACCCTTCTGCAGCACCTGAAGGAACATCAACTGCACTGCGACGTGAAACCCGGTGACCGGCTCTTCTACTTCACCACCTGCGGTTGGATGATGTGGAACTGGCTGGTGACCGGCCTGGCTTCGGGAGCCACTGTCATGCTGTACGAGGGGCATCCCCTCCAACCCAAGACGGCGCTGTGGGATTACGCCCAGGACGAGCGCTTCACCATCCTGGGCACGAGCGCCCGCTGGATCGCCGCCTGCGAAAAGGCCGGCCTGCGACCGAATGTCAGCCATGACCTGCCGGAGCTGCGGGCCATCCTGTCCACCGGGTCG
>DAOWLV010000418.1 GCA_030643455.1 Candidatus Krumholzibacteriia bacterium
CTGGCAGAGGTTGCCCTGGCCAGGGAACGGCTTGTTGAAGCAGAGAAGGTGCTGGCCGTCGCCCTCAAGGCAGAGAGGGACACATCCACCGGTTCGGATCCGGACCGGGAATCTGATGATCCGGTGGGCGAGGTTCTTAAATAGACCGCCAGCCGGGAACAGGCCGGCAGGGTGGGCGATCTGCTGATGACGGTCAATGAGTTGAGCACGTCCATCTACCAGGGCGTGGTCCTGGCCGACAGTCTGCGGGTCCAGATCACGACCAATCAGCAGGAGATGTCCAGGCTCAAACTGGTCGGGGAGCTGGTCCTGGCCAAGGATGAAAGCGATATCAACCAGAAGATCGGTGACCTGGAAATCATCCTGAACAAGGATCTGCCCCATGAACGGGCCATGCTCGAGAATGATTTGAGCGGGGAACGGGTCAAGCTGGACATTCTCTCACCCCTGGAGCAGGTGGGCAGGATCACGGTCTCCGATAAGCCGGTTCGACCCCGGAAAATGCGTGCGGCCACCATTCTGACGATGTTCGCTTTCTTCTGTTCCCTGGCCCTGGTGTTCATCCTGGAGTATTTCCGGGTCAATCGTGCGGAGATCACTCGCAGAAGGAACACGTGACAGAGCCGGTCGGAAATCGAAGGAATCATTGATTTTTCGTCCCTGGTTTGAGAGATTACCAGATCGTTCGAACGTTCCGGACGGACAAACGCTTCTGTCCGCCACCTATCCCGAGAGGATGACCATGCGTACCACCCTGACCGCGGTCCTGGCCACCTGCCTGGTCCTGGCCCTTGCCTTGGCCGGCTGCAGCAAGCAGGAAGAGGCCCAAGGCCCCACGGAAATCGTGCCCGGCCTTTCCTATGTCGATTCGGTGATCGGGCAGGGAGCTGAGGTCCAACCCGATGATTTTGTCATGGTGCACTACACCGGCTGGTTGTACGTGGACGGGGCAAAGGGAGATCAATTCGACAGTTCGGTTGATCGCGGAGAGCCCATCGCGTTCCCCCTGGGCCGCAGCTTCGTGATCCAGGGCTGGGACAAGGGTCTGCCGGGCATGAAGGTCGGCGGCAAGCGCGCCCTGATCATCGAAGCCGAGATGGGGTACGGAGCCCAGGGTCATCCGCCGGTGATTCCCCCCAATGCCACTTTGCTCTTCGACGTGGAAGTCGTCGATCTGCCCAAGGTGGAGGTGGAAGTCCTGACCGAGGGAACCGGTGCGGTCGCTGAATTGGGGGATAACATCAGTGTCGATTATACCGGTTGGGTCTGGGTGGACGGCGCCAAGGGCGAGCAGTTCGATTCATCCAGCAATGCCGGCCGCCCCTACAGCTTCACCCTGGGGGCCCGCATGGTGATCCCCGGCTGGGACCTGGCCCTGGAGGGGATGAAGGTCGGAACCAAGGCCCGTCTGATCATCCCGCCCGTACTGGCCTACGGAAAGCGGGGCAGCGGCCCCAAGATTCCGCCCGATGCGACCCTGTGTTTCGAGGTGGAATTGATGGAGATCACCGGGAAATAGGGGTTAGACTTCCCGGTTACCGGAAGTAGCTTGCACAAACAGGATGGATTTGCTACCATACTGACCGATTTACGGCAGACGCCTCCAAGTGGGCGTCTGCTGTTTTGAGCCCGGTTTCGGGTCCTTTTTCCCGGTATCAATTCCCGAATTCCCGAATCATTCCCTTTGGCAGGAGGAAAAGTGTGATTTACCTCATCCCCGCCGCCGGTGTACTGGCGCTTCTTTTTGCCCTCTACAAGGCCCAATGGGTCAAGGGCCAGGACGCCGGAAACGAGAAGATGCAGGTCATCGCCGGTCACATCCAGGAGGGCGCCATGGCCTTCCTGTCTCGTGAATACCGGGTGCTGGGCATTTTCGTGGTCGTGGTGGCCGTTCTTCTCGCGGTCGGAAACGCGAAGCTCGAAAATTCCCATTCCCTGATTGGCCTGAGCTTCGTGCTCGGGGCCTGCGCGTCGGGGCTGGCCGGTTTCTTCGGCATGAGGATCGCCACCCTGGCCAATGTGCGCACCACCAGCGCCGCCAGGACCAGCCTGAACAAGGCCCTTGATGTGGCATTCAGTGGTGGAGCCGTCATGGGCATGGTCGTGGTCGGTCTGGCCGTGATCGGATTGAGCCTGCTCTTCATCCTCTATTCCAAGTTTTTCGGTAATACCCCTGGCTGGGATATCGCACGAATCCTGCAGGTCATTTCCGGATTCTCGCTCGGCGCCAGTTCCATCGCCCTGTTCGCCCGCGTGGGTGGCGGTATTTACACCAAGGCGGCCGACGTGGGGGCGGACCTCGTGGGCAAGATCGAGGCCGGGATCCCCGAGGATGATCCCCGCAACCCCGCCGTGATCGCCGACAACGTGGGCGACAACGTGGGCGACGTGGCCGGCATGGGCGCGGACCTCTTCGAGTCCTACGTCGGATCGATCGTCAGTTCGATGATCCTGGGCGTGGCTTTCCTGCCCGGCACCCTCGCCGCAGTGCAATTGCCGCTGGTGTTGGCCGCCGTCGGCATCGTGGTGTCCATTGCAGGGACATTTTTCGTCCGGACCAAGGAAGGCGGCAACCCGCAGGCGGCCTTGAATATCGGCACCTTCGGCGCCGGAGGGATCATGGTCGTAGCTTCCTATTTCGTGATCCAGCAGATGCTGCCCGGTGACAAGGCCATGGGCGTGTTCATCGCCACGGTCGTCGGCCTGGCCGGGGGAATCGCCATTGGCATGATCACCGAATACTACACAGCCGAGGACAAGAAGCCCGTTCTGGGCATCGCCAAGGCGAGCGAGACCGGTGCGGCCACCAACCTCATCGGGGGCCTGGGTCTGGGGATGCAGTCCACCGCCCTGCCGATCATCGTTCTGGGTGTCGTGATCCTGGTGGCTCACCATTTCGCGGGCCTTTACGGCATCGCGATCGCCGCCCTGGGTATGCTTTCGACGACGGGTATCCAGCTGGCTGTTGACGCCTACGGGCCCATCGCCGACAACGCCGGCGGAATCAGCGAAATGGCGGGCCTCGGCGAAGAAGTTCGCGCCCGCACCGACAAGCTGGACGCCGTGGGTAATACCACCGCGGCCATCGGCAAGGGTTTCGCCATCGGTTCGGC
>DAOWLV010000449.1 GCA_030643455.1 Candidatus Krumholzibacteriia bacterium
GTCGCGTTCCTGCTGCTGATCTTCTTCATGGTCACGACCGTTTTCCGCCGTCCGTTGGCCATGGAAATCAACATGCCCGAGCCCGGGGTCAAGATCGAAGTCCCCGAATCCAACGTGATGTCCATCTTCATCGATCATGACGAGGCCATGTTCTTCAAGATCGGCAAGACCGAGCTGGCGCCCATCATCTGGCCCGATCTGGAGCCGACCTTTCGGGCCAACGTCGAGGTGAACCCCGACCTGATCATTCTGGTCAAGATCCATCGCGAGGCCCGCTACGAACCCATGGTCGACATGATGGACACCCTGGAGGACGCACACATGGAGCGCTTCAGCCTGATTCCCATGAACCAGGCCGACGCCACCATGCTGGAGGGCATGCGATGACCGGCGACAGCTTGACCCGCGACAATGAAGTGAGGCATATCCAGTGGGCCTTTTCCCTGGATGACGCGCCTACTCTTCCCTTGACCGGGGAAAACCATCCCTTGCGGCAGGAACTGGCCAAGTGGCTATCGTGGGCCAACCTGGTCACCATTCTGCTCACCGCCGCGGTTTTCGGTGGCTGGTATATCTAGAGCCAGCGGACCATCACCGAGGCACCCACCATGCGTCCCATCAGGATCGTCCGCTACACGGACCTGGGCGTTCCTCCTTCGATCGCCAAGCCTTCGGTCCCGCAGATCAACGTGGCCAGGGAAGTGGCCAAGATCGCCGCGCCCCCGCCGGCCATTGCCATTCCCGAACCGGTGGCCGACGAACAGGCCCAGGCCCAGACCATCGCCACGGTGACCGAGATGGCGGAAGCCCTGGCCCCCATGACCCTCGACGATCTGGACTTCGGTGAGGGCGGCGGTGACTCCCTGTTCATCGACCTGGACCTGGAATATTCCCCGGCTCCGGATGACTTCATCGCCGTCGAAAGCGAACCGGTACGCATCAGCATCGATCCGCCCGTCTACCCGGATGTTGCGAAGTCCGCGGGAATCGAAGGCACCGTCCTGGTGCGCGTGCTCGTGGGAAAGGACGGCAGGGTCAAGGACGTCATCTACATCGACGGTCCCGAGGGCTTGAAGAAGGCGGCTTTTGACTGCGCCAGGACCGCCGTGTTCAAACCGGCCCTGATGGATCATCGGCCCGTGGGGGTCTGGGTTATTATGCCGGTTACCTTCCGACTGCGTTGAAGTGGGAGTGGGGCGGCGGCCGCCGGCGGGGCTTCAGGACTTCGGGACCACAAAATGGAACCACTGGGAAGTTCCCAGTTCAAGGCAGGATAACCGACCGATCATCTGCTTGCCGGTTAGGCCGCCTCCGAAGCCGGTGATCTTGCAGGCGTCCAGCTCGATGCGGTTCCAAAAAGTCGAAGATCATCGCACATGGAAGCAATTCATGGATCAAGAACCGTTTTTCATGCAGCACATTACAAAAGCCATCCAGAACACTGACTCTATTCCTATATCCTCCCCGGGATCCTCATTGGCAAGCACGAATGAATTTTCAGCGGGAATTGGCTATATCTGGGTCCCCCGACAAGCAACCGGCCAACAGCCGGAAATCACCACCGGAAGGGTAACAAAGTGAAAAGGTTCTCCATTTCCCGATAATGAAGCCGTGCCAGGCAGCAAGATCCTCAAGGGGACCAAGAGCGTCCTGACCATGAGCAAGGACAAGGGGGAAACCGCCCTTTCCGAGAACGAGCCGGTCGGCGTCCACGATGGTCAGGTGGTCAAGCTGGGCAAAAAAATCACCTCGGACCAGGTCCGGGAGGTCTGGTAGCGCCGTCAAACGTCAGATGATCTCCAGGGTTTCGGCCGTCAGGGTCACCGAGCCGTGGTCGTCTTCCACGATGCCGGTCACCAGGTAGGGGCCGCGGCTGAGCAGGCGGGAACCGTAGCGCGCGTAGACCTTGGGGAACAGGGTGACCTCGCACAGATCGGTTTCATCCTCGAGGGTGATGAACTTCATGGCCTGGCCGGTCTTGCGCACCGTCGCGCTCTTGGCGGTGATCAGGTTGCCGGCCACCTTGACCCGGCGCCCGGCCCAGCCGCCGAGATCGCGGGCACAGATCACGCCCCTTTGCCGGAGCCAGTCGCGCAGCATGGCCATGGGGTGGCCCGTGGCCGTCAGGTGCAGCACCTCGATTTCCTGCTGCAGCTTTTCGGTGTGTGAGTAGTCGGGGATGGCGGGAATCAGCGAGACGGCCGAGCCGCCACCAGGTGTGGTGCCGCCGACGGGAAACAGGGTGGCTGTCTGCACTGTAACGCGCCCGGTGCCGGCACCTGCGGCCCCCAGTTTTTTCTGTCCGCGCCGCTCCTTGCGGATCAGCGCGTGCCGCCACAGAAGTTCCGGCCGCGTCAGTTCGAAACCGTCGCAGGCGCCGCAGCGGATCAGGTTCTCTATCTCGCCAGCGGCCAGTTGGGGGACCCGTTCGAGCAGGTTGCCCAGGGAAACGAAGTAGCTGTGGCTGTCGCGCTCGTCCAGCAGCGCGTCCAGTGAGCGGCGGCTCATGCCGTGGATCTGCTGCAATCCTATCCTGACCTGTCTGTCCTGCCCGGTGAAGACATCCCGGCTGTGGTTGATGTCCGGCAGCAGGATCTCCACACCCAGGCGGCGCGTCTCCTCGAGGTAGGCCGACACGCTGTAGAAGCCGCCGCCGTTGCTCATCACCGCGGCCATGAACTCGGCCGGGTGGTGGGCTTTCAGCCAGGCGGCCTGGAACGAGAGCACCGCGTAACTGGCCGAGTGGGCCTTGCAGAAGGCGTAGCCGGCGAAACTGCTGACCTGCCGCCACA
>DAOWLV010000304.1 GCA_030643455.1 Candidatus Krumholzibacteriia bacterium
GTCCAGATCGAATTGGTCGAAGGTCTTTGTTTTCTGCCCGGCCATGTCCAGGCCAACTTCGGCCATGGCGCCGCGGGTATTATCCGAAATGGGATAGGTCAACAGGCCGCCGCTGAGCACAGCCCAATCCGCGGGAAACAATTTATGAGCCCAGGCCTCGGCCATCTGGCTGCGGCAGGAGTTGGCCGTGCAGATGAATAGTACTCTCACTCGGAATCATCCTCCGGGTCCGGCTCGATATCCACCAGGGCGTCTCCCTGTCCAACGAGCTGGCCGTCCTGCACATGAACGGCCGCCACGGTGCCGTCCACCGCCGCGGCCAGTTCTGTTTCCATCTTCATGGATTCCAGGATGATCACCGCCTGCCCACCAGTCACTCTGTCCCCCTTTTCCACCAGGACCTTGACCACCTTGCCCGGCATGGCGGCGAAAAGACCACCCCCGGCGGATTCCAGCTCCTCATCATCGGCCAGTTCCGGATCCGGCAGATCCAGCACATGCACCCTGCCGTCACAAAAAACCAGGCGCTGATCACCCCGGGCAGCCACCCACAGTCGGCGGCGGCCCTGATGAGTGTCCACCAGCCATGACCCTCCCTGTTCACGAAAGGCCTGCAGGGGGACATCCCGGCCTTCGATCGTCAGACACCAGTCTTCACCCTTGTGATTGATCTCGACGGCGATCATTTCATCCAGACAGCGAAAATTCAGCAACAAGGCATTTTCCTTTCCCGTTCGGGACACGTTCTCAATCCAGGCCCGCCAGACGGAAACGGCCTAGGTAACGCCAGGGAGTGGACGCGGACTCGGCCAGGTTCGAGGCGGCACCCGGTCCTGAACCCGATCCGGTGCTTCGGCGCTCATGTTCGTCCACCGCCGCGACGGCCAGGGCCAGGTCCCCGTCCCTGGAGCCTCCACTTTCCCAGTCAGGCAGATGTTGGTCCAAAAACCCCGTATGCAGGCGGCCTTCGGCAAATGCGGGCTCCTGCAGGATGGCGATCAGATACTCCACGTTGGTCGTCACCCCGAGGACGGCGTAATCCTTGAGGGCCGTCACCGCCCGATCGATCGCGGCATCCCGGTCTTCCCCGTGCAGGCTGAGCTTGGCGATCATCGGGTCGTAATACATGCTCACTTCGTCACCCTGGCGGATACCGCTGTCGATCCTGACACCCGGCCCCGTTGGTTCGTTCATGAGCAGGATCTCGCCCAGGGAGGGCATGAAACCGTTGGCCGGATCCTCGGCGTAAAGGCGGCATTCGATGGCGTGGCCCCTGGTGGAGAGATCCTCCTGGGCCCACGGCAACGGATGCCCCTCGGCCACCCGGATCTGGGTCCGGACCAGATCGGTGCCGGTCACCAGTTCCGTCACCGGATGCTCCACCTGCAACCGGGTGTTCATCTCCAGAAAATAGAAATCGCCCCCTGGTCCCAGCAGGAACTCCACGGTGCCCGCCCCCTGGTAATTCACGGCGCGAGCGGCCGCCACCGCGGCCTGGCCCATCTTGGCCCTCAGTTCGGGCGTCACAGCGGGGCTGGGCGTCTCCTCGATGATCTTCTGGTGCCGTCGCTGGATCGAACACTCGCGCTCGAACAGATGGACCTGGTTGCCGTGGCTGTCGCCGAAGATCTGGAATTCCACGTGCCGGGGCGTTTCGATGAACTTTTCCACGTAGACGGTGCCGTTCCCGAACGCGCCGCGGGCCTCGCGGGAGGCTCCTTCGCAGGCGCGAACGACCTCCTCGGGCGTCTCGACCAACCGCATGCCCTTGCCCCCACCGCCGAAAGCGGCCTTGACCATCACCGGGTAACCCACCTTTTCGCACACGGCGAGGACTTCATCGGCGGGATACCGGCCTTCGGCATCGGGCTCGGGCAAAAGGGCGCCCGGCACCACCGGCACCCCTGCTTTTTCCATGATGGCCCTCGCGGCGGTCTTTTCCCCCATCTGTTCGATGACTTCAGGGGAAGGGCCTATGAAAATGACCCCCGCTTCGGCGCAAGCCCGGGCGAAGGCCGCGTTTTCCGCCAGGAAGCCGTAACCCGGATGGATGGCGTCGGCGTCGGTTTCGGCGGCCACTTCCAGGATGCGGTCCATGCGCAGATAGGATTCCCCGGGTTCGGCCGGGCCGATGGTCACCGTGATGTCGGCGAGCTCCGCGTGCAGGGCATGACGGTCCACCTCCGAGCACACCGCCACCGTGCCGATGCCCAGTTCGCGGCAGGAACGGATCACACGGACCGCGATTTCGCCCCGGTTGGCCACCAGGATCCTGCTGATGGGACGCACATCCGCCGAACCGGTGGACGGCGTTTCCTTGCCTGAGCTCATTTGTCACCGCTTTCGCTGTCGGGCAGGGACCAGTTGGCCTCGTCGGTCCAAGGTGATTTTTCCTTGGCCATGAATGATTGCAGGGCCGCCTGGGCTTCGGGTTTGGTCCGGGCTTCGGCGATCATGCGGGCTGTCAATTCACCGCTGCGCACATAACCCAGGGATTCCGCTCCCTCCAGCAGGCTTTTGCACAGGCCCAGGGCATCTGCACCGCCCAGGAGGAGGGACCTGACAGTGGTTTCCAGCAGGACGTCCAGTTCCCCTTCGGCCGCCAACCGGTCGACCAGCCCGATGCGGTGGGCCTCGGCGCCGTCGATGACATCGGCGGTCAGGAAATAGTGTCGGGCTGCGGCCTGTCCGATGCGGTCGATGACCAGAGGGGCAATCACACCGGGCACCAGGCCGAGGCGCACCTCGGAAAAGGCGAATCTCACCCTGAAAGCGGCGACAACGATGTCGCAGGCGGCCACCAGGCCCACCCCGCCACCGAACGCCGGCCCCTGCACCCGGGCCACCACCGGCGCCGGACAGTTGCGCACCGCCCGGAACATGGCTCCCATGTCCAGGGCCGCGGCCATGTTCTGCTGGTAGTCCGCCTCGCCCATTTCCTTCATTTCGCCCAGGTGGGCGCCGGAACAGAACACGTCCCCGGTCGCGCGCATCACCACGACGTGGGGACGAAAACGCCCCCCCTGGCCGATGTCCAGACTCCCGTCCGGAAGCCGGGCCTTGCCCACGTCCACCGGCAGGGGATCACGGTAGGCCACCGTATCGAACACGTCACTCAAGGCGGCCACGGTCTCCCTGTCGAAGGCGTTTTTCACCCCGGGATTGTCGATGGTCACCACGAGCACGCGCCCGGCTATCTGTTGATGTATCGCCATCTGGAATCTCCTACATCCTGTAGATACCGAATTTAACAGGTGGTATCGGGGCATTCATCGACATGGCCAGGCCCAGGCCCAGGACGTCGCGGGTCTGGATCGGGTCCAGGACCCCGTCATCCCACAACCGGGCGCTGCTGTAATAGGCGTGCCCCTCGGTTTCGTACTTGGCCAGGATGGGATCGACGATGGCCTTTTCCTCTTCGGCCGTGAGGCTGCCCCCGGCCCTGGCCACCTGGTCCTTCTTGACCGTCAGCAGAACACCGGACGCCTGCTCGCCGCCCATGACCGAGATCTTGGCCTGGGGCCACATGAACATCAGCCGTGGCTGGTAGGCCCGGCCACACATCCCGTAGTTGCCGGCCCCGTAACTGCCGCCGACCACGACGGTGAACTTGGGCACGGTACTGTTGCTGACCGCGTTGACCATCTTGGCGCCATCCTTGGCGATGCCCCCGTGTTCATACCTCTTGCCGATCATGAAACCCGTGATGTTCTGCAGGAAAAGCAGGGGAATCCTGCGCGCGTTGCACAGCTCGATGAAATGGGTGGCCTTGAGGGCCTCTTCACTGAACAGGATGCCGTTGTTGGCCAGGATGCCCACGCTGTATCCGTGCAGGCGGGCGAATCCGGTCACAAGCGTGGTTCCGTAGCGGGGTTTGAACTCGTGCATCCGGCTGCCGTCGACCATGCGGGCGATGACTTCGCGGATGTCGAAAGGGAACTTCGGATCGTGACTGACCACGCCGTAGAGTTCCTCGGGATCGTAATGGGGCGGTTCGGGCGCGGCGCAGGGCCCGCCTCCGGTATCTTGGCGACCAAGGTTTTCCACGATGTCGCGCACCACCCGCAGGGCGTGGGCGTCGTCGTTGGCCAGGTGGTCCGCCACTCCGCTGATCCGGGTGTGAACGTCGCCGCCGCCGAGGTCCTCCGCGGTGACCTCCTCCCCCGTGGCAGCCTTCACCAGGGGCGGTCCGCCCAGGAAAATGGTGCCCTGTTCCTTGACGATCACCACCTCGTCGCTCATGGCCGGCACGTACGCCCCGCCGGCGGTGCAGGAGCCCAGCACGGCGCTGATCTGCGGGATGTCAATCGCGCTCAAGGTTGCCTGATTGTAGAAGATGCGCCCAAAGTGATCGCGGTCGGGAAAGACCTCGTCCTGCATGGGCAGGAACGCCCCACCCGAATCGACCAGGTAGATGCAGGGCAGTCGGTTCTCCCGGGCGATCTCCTGAGCCCGGAGATGTTTCTTCACGGTAATCGGAAAATAGGTGCCCCCTTTGACCGAGGCGTCGTTGGCCACGATCATCACCTGCCGGCCGTGGACCAGGCCGATCCCCGTGACCAGTCCCGCGGCGGGAATTTCACTCGGGTAGACTTCATGGGCGGCCAGGGACGAC
>DAOWLV010000168.1 GCA_030643455.1 Candidatus Krumholzibacteriia bacterium
GAACTACATGAAAGGACGGAGGGAGAAGGTCCGGGGCAGTCCAACGCCGGCCATGGAGCGAGGGATGATGGAAGGGCCTTTGGAAATCGAGGAGTTGCTGCAAATGAGGATATTCAGGACACGATGTGAACTTCCGCCGGCTTGGAGTGATTATTATGACCGGAACGTTGAGACCCGGGCTTTGAAGGTAAACCGCAAACACGAGTTGAAGATGGCGTACTGAGAAAACTCCCCTTGCCCAGACAATGAGCAAGGGGAGAAGGGAGACACAATTTCAGAGGCACAACCAGAGGTACTGATAAAAATTTAGGTCTGGGCAAAAAAAAACCCCCGAAAAATCGGGGGAAAAAAAGCAGGGAGGCTGGGCGAATCTGGCGAGGTGAAGAACTGATGTCCGTCCAGGTGTCGATGCCGAAGCACGAGATTCGGATTAAGCCTCCCCGAATCGTTAGGATACAATATCAGATTTCATGACGGATAAACCAGAAAAAAATCCATTAGGAGATATTTTTATTGAAACGGTATATTTATTAACAGGGCCAAGAGATTGTCATTTCACGCGTTTATCCTGACACTGCAATACGGTGATACTGTGTGCGGGGACATTGACCGCGGCATCTTCCACGGGAGTGGGGCCCTCCAGGCCGGTGATGTCCTGGGGTGAGGGCAGGGAAGTGTCGATGACCTTGGTCCAGCCCATTCCGGCAGGCGCGGCAGGGAGTTCGAATTCAAGATCAAGGTCGCCGGCGTTGAGCATGGTAAACACGTGACGGCCGGTTTTAGGCTGTTCGAGGGTGAAGGCCAGGGAGTGCGAACCAGGGGTCCAGTCAGGCTTGTTCGGCTGGGTGCCATGCCAGGAGATGTCTCCCGGGTGGTCGGGATTGGTGGCCGACCAGTATCGGTTGTCCTGCAGAATATCCACCGAATCCGTGAAGCGAATCAACTCCCTGGTGAAGCGAACCAGGCCTGCGTTTCTGTTCACCAGGTCCCAGTCGAACCAGTTCAGTTCATTGTCCTGGCACCACGGGTTGTTGTTGCCCAGTCGGGTGTGACCGGTTTCATCGCCCATCCACAGCATGGGCGTGCCGTGGGACAGCATCACAAGGCAGAGGAAATTCCGGACCTGTCGGTCCCTCAGGGCCGCGATTTCCACTTTGTCGGTCGGACCTTCCACCCCGCAGTTCCAGCTCAGGTTATCCTTGGATCCATCCCGGTCCTGTTCCCTGTTGGCGTCGTTGTATTTCTTCCGGTAGGAGACCAGGTCGCGCAAAGAGAACCCGTCGTGGCAGGTCACGAAGTTGATGCTCACGAACGGGCGGTCCTTGGGTTTGGTGAAAAGGTCCGGACTGCCCACGATTCGAGCCATGAGGGTTTCGATGGTGTCTTCGTCTCCACGCAGGAAGCCCCGCACCGCGTCACGGAAGGGGCCGTTCCACACGTCGAACCGTTCCCCGGTGAACGATCCCACCATGTTCAAGCCGCCGGTGTCCCACGCCTCGACGATCATCCGCGTTCCGGCCAGGGACGGGTCCGACTCGATGGCCCACAGAACCGGAGGATTGGCCATCGGCTCACCGTTCTCGCCGCGGGCCAGGGCGGCCGCAAGATCGAAGCGGAAACCGTCGACGTGCATTTCCCGGACCCAGTGGCGGAGGGAGTCCTGGATCAGCCTTCTGACAATGGAATGATTGGCGTTGACGGTGTTGCCGCAGCCGGTGAAATCGGCGAAGAGGGACCGGTCCTCTTCCAGCATGTAGTAGGCGGAGTTCTCGAACCCCCGCCAGCTGATAACCGGGCCGTCGGCGCCGCCCTCGGCGGTGTGGTTGAAGACGACATCGAGAATGACCCGGATTCCCGCCTTGTGCAGGGCCTTGACCATGTCCCGGAATTCATCGACCGGTCCGGCGGCAGACCGGTCCGAGCTGAACGGGGCGTGGGGGGCGAACCAGGCCACGCTGCTGTAGCCCCAGTAGTTGGTCAATCCGGCCGGTGCATCCTGGACATCGAAGTGGTGGACGGGCATCAGTTCGACGGCGGTCACACCCAGTTCCTGGAGATAATCGATCTTTTCAATCAGTCCCGCATAGGTCCCACGGAGATGCTCGGCCACCCCGCTGGAAGGATGGGCGGTGAAGGCAGCCACGTGCATCTCGTAGATGACCTCGCGTCCACGGGGCAGCCGAAGTGGCTGGTCGTCCTCCCAGTCGTAGGCCGCCATGTTCACCACCACGCTGCGCAAGGCAAGGGCGCAATTGTCCCCGGGCTCGCGGGCGGCCTGACGGTCGTAGATGTCCTGACCCGTCACCGCCAGGCCGTAGGGATCCAGCAGGACCTTCTCTCCGTCGAACCGATGGCCGTCCTCGGGCCTGACCGGTCCCTTGACCCGCCAGGCATAGGTCTGGCCCGGACCCAGATGGGGGACAAATACGTGCCAGTAGTAGTTTGTCCGGTTGACTCCAGGGTCGAGATCGATGACACGGGACGGAGCGGGGTCTTCGGGACGGTCGAACAGAAGCAGTTCAACAGCTTCGGCGTATTTGGTGAAAACCGCGAAATTGACCCCTGCGGAAAGGACGGTGGCTCCCAAGGGGGCGGGTATCCCGGTCTGGGGTATGCGTGGCCTGGATTTATTCAATGCAACCGCCGTGGTGGGGTGGGTTCTGATATTTGCGGCAAATCCGTCCGCAAAGATAGCCCCCAACCCAGCCCGGGTCATCATGAAATCCGGGTTAAGTGATCACTTTGCCGGGTCGATATACAGGAAGAGCCATTAAACCGGATGTTTTATGCCATTGCCAAGGGGATGTCGGATCATGCTGCTTGATACCCTGAATGCCATGAGCCAGGCTGGAATAGAGGCCCTTCAGTCCACCTGTGATTTGGTTGTTCAAGGACAGGAGGTCTCCCTGGTCAGGGAAGGCAACCAGAAATTCTCTTCACTGGTCACGTTGAGGATCAAGGGCTGCCCCCTGCAGATGGTTCATCTGGGGTGTGACACCGAACTTTCCGGGCACCTGGTGGAACGGTCCCAGGAGCCTGACGATGGATCCGGTATGGATGCCCTGGCCGACTGCTTTCTTTCCCATCTTCTGGAAAAATTCGAAGACCGCAATCCACAGGGTATCGTGGAAACACTGCAAAACACTCCGGTTACCTTGCACACCAGAGGCGTGCGCACCTTCCAGATCAAGCTGGATACCGAGCAGGGGCAAATGTTTTTCCTGGCGGAGGTTCCTTCCCGGGCCGAAATGGCCATCGCCAAGGGCAGCGACTTCCTGTCGAGAATGGAATCGATCTACCTGCCGGGGGACTGGCACGGCAGCAAGGACCTCACCGATGAGGATGCGGTGAACAACTTCGTGACCTACCTGCGCAAGACCGAAGGGGACATTTATCTCGAGAACCCCGCCGATGATGGGACGGCCACCATGCATTCGGGACTCCTGGTGGAAACGTGCGAGGTCGAAGACCGTCCGGCCTTGAAGCTCCTCACTGATTTCTCGGATCGGGATCTTGGAGTTCCCGCCCCAGGTACTGCGGTAAAGGCCAGTGTGGGAATCGGCGACCGATCACTGGAGTTCGACCTGGCCTACCTGGGACCCGCAGCCCACGAGCTGGCGTCCGGGTTACAGCTGCCCTGTGCCTTGTTTTCCCTGCCACCGGAGGTGTGCATCGGTCAGCGTCGCAGGGCCTTCCGGGTTCCCGTTTCCGGGACGGTAAGGGTGGAGCTCGAAGGGGTCCTCGGACAGGGGAAGGTTTCCCCCTGGTCCGACGATGAATTCGTCCCCGAGGTGATCAGCGGCCGCCTGGCGGATCTCAGTTTTTCAGGTGCCCGGATTATTGCGGACCACTCGCAGCTTTGCTCGTGTTTTGAAAAGGATGGCCGCGTCATCTGCCGCATGTATTTTCCCGACGTGGAGGAACCGTTCCAGGTCATGGGCGTTATCCGCCGATCTACCGCGGGCCCTGCGGACAGAAACCAGTGGCAGGATGAAATAGGCATCGAGTTCCTGGTTTCCCCCAACGGTGATCGGGCCGCCCTCGATTATATCCGGCAGTTTGTCCTGGAGGTCCAGAGGATGAAACTGGCCCAAAGACTCCAGGTCACCGGCGCTTGACCCCGCACGTCGGGAAAGAGGGCCATCGAGGAATTTGCCTGGGTTGAAACGCCGCCTTGGGCTAGATTGCACCGGACAGCCCTGATAGCCTGTTGAAGCATTCGCCGGAATTTCCGGCCAGAAGATCCGGTCGCCGTGTTGCCTCTTGCCCTGACAGTTTATGGTGCCGCCCTTTTCCTCCTCTTCCTGTGGGTCCATGTCGTATCACGCCTCGAGGGGGAGAAAACCGCCGCCAACCGGTCCCTTCTATTGGCCCTTCTGGCTCCCCTGCCATACCTGGTAGCGGCCTGGGGGCCCATTCCCGGCCATGGGGTCGCCGGCCTGATCCTGCTGGTCATTTCCCTGGCCGCACCCATCCTGCTCATGATTCCTACCGGCAAACCCAGGGGTATCGCAGATCCGGCGGCCACCGGCCGCATCGATGAGCGGACGATCATGTTTTCCCGCTCGGCCCTCGAACCCGGCAGCTCCCGGTTCGATGAGTATTACGAAAAATATCCTGAACATCGTGCCTCGGACGACAAGTTCCGCTGTCTGCCCGGATTGATGTCCCCGGACTCCGGGAAATTCGAATCCCTTTCCTTCGCCGCGGCCGGCGCAAGTTTCGATACCGTGGAGGAACTTGCCACCATGGTCGAGGGATTGCCCGCGTCCGAGCGGGCTGCCGTCGACCAGGGCGAGGTGACGAGGTTTTTGAAGGGGTGGTCGCTCAAGCTGGGGGCCGTTTCCTGCGGGGTGACGACCCTGCGTGACTATCATATCTATTCGGTCAAGGGCCGGGGGCCCCGTTTCGGGAAAAAAATCGATCTTCATGGAACGGGCAGCCACCGCTGCGCGGTGGCCATTACCGTGGAAATGGATCACGGCAGCCTGGGCACGGCCCCGGAGGGACCGACCCTCATGGAATCGGCCCAGCAGTACCTGGCCGCCGGCGCCATCGCAGTCCAGATGGCCTCCTTCATCCGAAGGCTGGGTTGGGAAGCCGAGGCCCACATTGACGGCAACTACAAGGTGATATGTCCGCTTGTCGCAAGGGATGCGGGCCTGGGGGAAATCGGCCGGATGGGCCTCCTGATGACCCCGACCCTGGGACCGCGCGTCAGAATCGCGGTCGTGACCACGGATCTGCCCTTGGATGTGGACGGACGAAACTTTGATCCCAGTGTGCTCCATTTCTGCGGCATCTGCAGCAAATGCGCGGATATCTGTCCGCCAAGGGCCATTCCAGCGGGGGCTCCTGCCGCCATCGAGGGCGTGGAACGCTGGCGCATCGACCAGGAGGCCTGTTTTGCCTACTGGTGCGCCGTGGGAACAGATTGTGGGCAGTGCATCAAGGATTGTCCCTATTCCCATCCGGACAGTCTGCTGCACAATCTCGTCAGGTGGGGTCTGAAGCGGTCCTGGGTATTCCGGCATTTCGCCCTCAGGATGGACGATGTGCTCTACGGGCGGAGACCCGGTCCACTGCCGCACCGTTTCTGGATCCCGCGGAGAAAACAAACGCCGGCCTGATTGACGATCCCGTTCCCAATGGTTAACCTGATGTACCCCCGACCATTGGAATACAATCTTTCAGGCCCGCTCCATTTCGGGCCGTGGAGTTTTCATGATCGATCTCGACCGTCTGAACGATCACTCTCGCCAGTTCGCCACCCAGCTGTTCAGACGCTGGCCGGAATGGCTCCAGCACGCCCGTTTCGATCCCTACGAGGACTTCGAGAAGGAGGCCCTGCTGGTCGAGGTTCCCCGGCCGGTGGATGGGTCAACCCACGGGCTTTTCATCACGACCAGCGAATGGGAGATCTCCGTCGGTTTTGGTGAGAACTTCCACACCCGCTTTGGCACCAGTGGGGAACCCACCGGGGGGGATTTCTACGAAGAGGCATTGGAATTCATTTCCGGTTTCGTGACCGAGCGATTGGTGGTGGCCATTGCCTACCAGGAAAACGAGTGGCTGGGTTCCTGGAAGATCGATCTGGACAGGGAATCCCTGGACACCGTGGAGGTCGGGCCCGGGGAGATGGTCAAGATCAGGTCCTGGCTGGGCACCCACGATCGGGATCTTGAGCCCGTTGCCGAATCTGAAGAAAACCCAAGTGAGGGTTGAATCACTGGACAGATTCTCTATAATTCCCAGGGAACATAGTTTGTTGGTGTATTTTGAAACGGGGTCGCGATACCCGGAACCGGAATCTCCATGACCTCCTACGAACGAGCCCTGTTGATCGTCAATCCAGTGGCCGGCTCAGGCCGGGGCCTGCGCCTCGGGCAACAGTTGCGCGAGTCACTCGAGTCCCGGTCGGTCGTATGCTCGGTCCGGGTAACAAGTGGGGCGGGTGACGCCCAGCGCTGGGCGGAATCCGCGGGCGACGAGAGTGACGGACCCCCATTCGATCTCATCGTGGCCATCGGGGGCGACGGCACCGTCAGTGAAATCGTATCGGGACAGGCCAGGTCACAGAAGAAGGTGGCCATCGCCATGGTTCCGGTGGGCACGGCCAACGTGGTGGCGATCGCCCTTTCGCTGCCCTGGTTCCCGGGTATGGCCGCGGGGAACATCCAGGATGGGCGGATCGTACCCTTCGACGTGGGCTACCTTCCCCAGCTGGACCGCCATTTCCTCTTGATGGCCGCCATCGGCTACCCTGCCCGCGTGATCCAGGATTCGCCTCGCCGCCTGAAGAACCTGTTCGGTATTTTCACCTACATCGCCGCGGGGATCCGCAATGCCCTGAAGCTGGATGAAGCCGGCATCTTCATCGAGGATGAAAAC